>CAZCQT010000015.1:0-16025 GCA_964500905.1 uncultured Moorellales bacterium | reverse complement strand
CCAATGAACGAATCAAAGTATCGAAGGGGTCTGGCCCTTGTGGATGTACGTTAGGCAACTAAAATAACAATTTGGACAAACCATGGGGACGGACCTGCCGGTTTGTCTGATTCAATTGTTGAAAGCTCAGTGGAGTGTTTTTGGCAAAATAAAAACTGAAACAATGGAAGTTAACAACTCTTGAATAAGGTAGAAAAGAATTTTCCATGGGGGAACGTTAACCGGCGCCATAATCGCAAGGTTGGTTTATTATGGCTAGTTACTGGTTTTTTTCGGCCCAAGTGAAACTACTAAACTCCAACAATGGGGATGGAGCGCCTAGAAAATTAAATTGCACAGTGGAAGAAAAAATACTTGCCATGGACGAAAGGGCAAAATTAAAACAAATCACTACGGGTTTGGATTAACATTAAAAGGTCGGGACCGGGTGCAGAATCCCTTATGCATGAACCCGTAAAACGGGCAATACTGTAATTGATAAATTAGATAAATAATGTCAAAATAAGACATCATCAAGCCTGTCCAGTAATACAAGGCCAGTAAAACATGCTTGTGAGGAGGACCAAAATGACAACAAATATTGATTTCATGATGAGAATGGTTAAATCATACCTGTCCGGTGAAACCCCACGTTACATATTTGAATTGGACTTCCAAACCGAAATTTTAGCCCGCTACAAAAAAATGGTGCGCGAAAACAAGGCATTTGCGGAACTGTTTTATGATCAGCTCTCGGAAACAGGTGTTGATCTGGGTGACGGTTTATCCGATGCAGAATTTAAAAGCCTAATCAGAAAACAGTTTAACTCTGTAAAAGATATGGAGGGTGATGGATTTTATTAGGGGTGCGTTTGCGTTTGACGCTTACGAATTGAGTGAGGTAATGAATTCCACGTAGCGTTGCCTTTACCAACCCAAGTAGAATACAAAAATGCATAGTTTTTCCATTGCTCGTTCCCTACAATTTCACCCATGTGGCCCCAATCAGTTAGGGCCTGTTCACCGGGCGGTATTTCGTAAGGTTTGTATTCCCTTGAGTTTTGTGGCCGAATTTTGGACACGTAACGCCGAACCGTGCGATCGGAGCCAGTGCCGCCTTATGCTTTTCAGGATCGCTATAGTTCAAGTATTTTGCCACCGTACCACGGCCCATGGAAAGCAGTTTAGCAACAGCCTTTTTGGAGAGGCCGACTTGCTTTAATTCTTGAATCTGTTTGTGCTACTTTAATTTGGTCAGATGTTTTTCGTTGTTAACCGTTCCGATATTGACTTTCTACAGGGCAGGGTGATGCCGATGATATTGTTGAAGTATTTGTTAGTTATCAAATATTGGGTATATTATATTTAATATAAAAACAGAAATAATGATAGAAGATTAGAAGAAAACGTCAGATTCAGAGGTGATAAGGTGTCAAATAAACAGATATATAAATTTCCACTGAAGGAAAAGGTTCCTTTTAAGGCAGCATTATATCTATTTGGACATGGACCATACAGGGAACCCCGTATAATTGAAATGCAATACCTTAGAATTTTAAGGTATTGTGAAGCGCTGGAAGAGAAATTGAGAATAAAAATTGATATAAAAGAGATTTATGTTGATATTAATTTTCCCAGGACTGAGGATTTAGAGAAACTAATCAACTTGCAAGCCTTATTGAATGACATCAAAAAACAAAAGATTGATACAGTAATTATCGATATATGTGAAGGAGATAGTTTTTATCAGAATAAATATACCCCGATAATTTGGGCCATGAGGAGAGTCGGTGCAAAAGTTTTTAATTGTTATTATGATAATGAAGATGCGTTGTTGGCCAAGTTAATTAAATATTATGGTGTAAATGTGCATTCATATATGCTGCCGGATGACGGAGATGAATTTGTTGAGTTATTTCCTGCGTTAGCAGCTGAAGTTACTTATAAGGTATTAGAAGATCGACTTTCAAGGGCCTCTGCAAATAATGATGATCCATTTATAAATTATGTTTTCCAAAAGGTTGATACCCTAAAAAATAAGAACCCATATAGTCGTTCAAGGCTACCTTGGCTAAGCGGTAAAAAACTTTCGGAGTTATATCAACTAAAAGAAGAAGAATTAGAAAAAAGAAAATTGACAGAAGAAACTTATGTTTTAGGACCGGGACAAACTGGAAAGCTGTTAGATGAAGATGTTAGCAGAATACGTAACAGTGAAGACTTTGTTTGGGTTTTGAACAGGCTTAGGGATTTAGGTTTTCATCACCATTTTGAAGAAAAGAAACATACCTTTATAATGGAGTATGATGGACACCTAGTTTATGCAGACCCAAGGGAGGAAGGTGCTATTGAAATATTTGTTTATAAAAAAGAAATTGAAAAAGTAACAGCTAAGAAAAAAAGGGGTAGAAATAATCTAAAAGATTCGATTGGAAGTTTTAAAATGCAGGATGGCTGGAAAAACGATTTAAGAACAAAACTTATAAGTAGAGTTAAAGGGGTAATACGCATTACTGTAAAATAACCTTGGGACAAACTCAGACAATTAACAAGGAATCTTGGTAAAAAAATAGAAAACCTCCGCGTGCAACACACTACTGTAACACAAGGGGGTAATTCTATGAGCGTTGCCCTGAAACAAACAAATGCCCCTGAGACCGATTTTAAAGAAAGCCCATTAATGAGCCACGCAAAAATCAACTAGCTTATGTATAGTGTACTGTCAAATGACCTAAATTTCAATGGTTTAAGGGAAAAACTGTTTAAAATTTTACAAGAACGGTTCTACACCCTTTTAGCGGAAGTATTAGAAAAAACAGATGATCACGTAATGTGCAGCGTAAAGCGTCAAGGTTGGGAAGTCAAAGACAATCACATTAGAAACATAGAAAGCAGCTTTGTTCCCATATCATTTTCAAGAAGATACCGTCCCAAAGCAACAACGAATGGTTGAAAGTCTATACCTACCTATTGGATGATTTGTTGGAGTTGGGAAAAAACAAAAACCGGCAAGCCACGCCGACTACATAAGGATTTTGGGGGCGCAGAACCGCAGATGGGTTGAAAACAAGACCCAGGGGACTGGTGTAGCGCCACAATGCCCGGAAGCAAGTCATCTAATCAGGCTGCACGACACTTTGCCAGGTCCATGAGGAAAATCAGTATGGACGTGTTTTACTAAGTGAAATACCTACGTGGAATACTTTACCATGCCAAAAAGAAGGTTTAAAAGGCTAAAACAGGTTGAAAAAAGATTTTAGGTTTGATTTTCGCGGGAATTAGCTATCTCAAGGATAGGTAATAAATGGTTTCACATGAAGAAAATCTTTACCCAAAGATTCTTGACAGCAACTCTACATAGCAAGAAATTGAAATAAGAAAACTTGTGTGGTATAATTTTACATAGAAAAATTATGTTGGGAGTATAAAAATGAATGTAGGAACTGAAAAATTAGCCGAAAACTATAAACAAAAATATCCCTTTACCTTCACAAAAGCTGTTGCCAAAGATGAACCGTTTCTAACGATGCGTTACGAGAGGGCTTGGGAAATTGCCAAAAAAGCTGCGATAGTTTTAAAGTCAAATTATGGTGCAACGAAAGTAGTAGTATTTGGTCTGGGACAGATTTGGCGGTATGGGGAGTACCAGAAAACAAATTTTATGCGGCGGTAGGAGTGGTAACGGCTTTAACCGCGGATTTTAAAATAGATTTGGTTGATGCTGTAGATTGTAGGGAATCCTTGAGCAAAGCACTTGAAATTGAGGGGATAGAGATATGAATACAAGACAACTTGTTCTATCTGGTAGGATCCGTGAGGAATTGTCAGAGTGAGGATAACAGAAAGGCAAAAAGCACATCCTCTTTCTTTTTTTATTAACTATTATTAAAAATGTCATAACATAAAGGGATTTTTATAATTAAGGCGAAATTTTAATAGACATTGTAATGGCTGTTTATTTTGTGTTTACTAATCAAATCAAGCGCCAACTAAAACGAAATGGATAATAACTAATGACAAACAACATCAATAAATCCAAGGTTTTGTCCTCTCTCTTTTGGTAGTTCATGGAGCGGGCGGGACTCAGGGAATACAATTTATAGCACAAAGGAGAACTGGGACCTGTTCCAAGTTACACCCCGGTTTGCATAAACAAGTTGGGGTGGCCTTAATTTACGTTCTTGTGTATAATAAAAATAAGGATATCATTTCAAATCTTAAGTTTGAAAGTTAATTATTCAGAAATTTTATACAGGAATTTTCGCAATTAGGTCAAATTAAATAATTTAATATATTATTTAATTGATTGCCAAGGGGGAGGTTAAAATGGAAAGATTCAAGGAAATACTGTATAAGGCAAAAGAGTTGCATACCGAGGGTTTGATTAGATTTAATGTTTATAATGAAGGGCTAAATATTAGTTTTGCAGATAAGGTGCTGGAGATAATTGGCGATTCAAATAAAGTCTTTCTAGAGGATATTTTTGAAGTTTTTGCGGCTTTAGTTTCAGGGCGGGGTGACAAGTTAATTGGAGCACGTTTAAAGAAGGGCGAGGCCGAAAAAGATATTAGGGGAAAAATTACTCTAGTTAATGATGTGTTTTTTACTGAAGATTATCAAAGTGAAATAAAATTTTTAAAACAAAGCACAGGCAGTTTGCTTAAAATGTTAAATTATCGTATTTTATTTGCCCCTTCTGAAGAAGAACTCATTAAGTTTATTCAGATTACTTTTGAAATAAGAAATAATATTGATCCCGGCAATTCGGAAAAACTCGTAATCGAAATGAACAAGAACGGATTATCTGAATTGATAGACAGGTTATCAGATATTTTGGAAGTCCTAGAGAAGGAGGTGTCTTTAGATGCAACAAAAATCATTTGTTAATATTATCTTTAAAGGTTTTAATAATGAGGGTATGGGGAATAAACATACTAAAGACACAAGTTTTAATTGGGATTTCAAAACTGACATGGAGGATTATGACAGTAGATGGCAAGTTGGTTTGCCAAATACAATTATGGAAATTACACAAGTTGATTTATCTATGGGTAATGATAAGCATATTCGTGGGGCACATTATAGAATCATCCGCAACGAAAAACTCCAAGATAATTCGCTTATTAGAGGTGGCGAAATGGAAAAACAAAGTCGCACCTGGGATGTTATAAAAAACAGCGAGGGTGCAATATTAAAAGAATCACAAAAAAGAATTGAATTTCTAATTGATACCTTGATTACGGAAAGGCAGATGCGTGATGGCGTGGGTAAAAGGGATGCAATTTTTTCCTTGTATTCCAATGGTTTGCTTGAAACTAACGATGTATTACGCGTGGCAAATATGGATTTTTTTGATTTCAGAGAGTATTTAAATGAGCACAAAATACCTTTTAGGTATGAGTCTGATTTTGATGACGGCATCGGTGGCTTTGGAGAACTATTATGATCGTAGTTTCTAATACCACTGCAATTATTAATTTTTCTTTAGTGGGCCGTTTGGAGATTTTAGAGGAATTGTTTGGCCAAATAATTATCCCGGAACAAGTTTTTAAAGAGTTAAAAGGTTATACATTAAAAATTATTACAAACTGCAATTGGATAAGTGTTAATAAATTTGTTTGTAATGATTCATATAAACATCTAATAAATACCATAGGCCTTCATGCAGGTGAATCTGCTGCTATAGTGTTGGCATTAGATCTTGATGCTAACTATCTTATTCTGGATGAGACACATGCTAGAAAGGTTTTTAAGCAAATGCAGGCTAAAACTAAGATGATAAGCACTGTTCAGATTCTTAAAATTGCCAAAGAAAAAAAAATAATAAATGGTTATTTAAATATTCTTCGTGACATGTATCAAGCCGGGTATCAACCTTCTAGTCTAGATTTCCGGGAGTTTTTATAATTGACAAAAAAAGAGTATGCAAAAGTTAAGGCGACAAATTGGCGTCTTTATTATTAAATTTATATTGTTTTAAGAAATATTGGAAAACCTTTACAAGCATGGGGGCGATTCTTCGCTTGAGGAAGAGAGTTGGAACCTGTTCATAGTTTTCGGTTTTGGTATATTTAGTAGAAAGGGAAAAACACATTCTCTTTCTTTTTTTGTTGGCTATTATTAAAAATGTCATAATATAAAGGGATTTTTATAATTAAGGCGAAATTTTAATAGACATTATAATGGACGTTTGTTTTGTGTTTATTAATCAAATCAAGGGCCAACTAAAACGAAACGGATAATAACTAATGACAAACAACATCAATAAATCTAAGGTTTTGTCCTCTCTCTTTTGGAAGTTCATGGAGCGGGGCGGAACCCAGGGAATACAATTTATAGTACAAATCATTTTGGCAAGATTACTGCTGCCGGAGGATTATGGTATTATTGCCTTGGTAGTGGTCTTTACAGCTATTGCCGGGGTATTTATGCAAGGCGGTTTGAACTCTGCCCTGATTCAAAAATAAAACACTGATGGAGTGGACTTCTCATCAGTGTTTTATTTGAGTTTGTTTATTGCTACCGTCATTTATATAAATTTGTTTTTCGCCGCACCATTTATTGCAGTATTTTATAAAATACCTGAAATCACGCCGGTCTTTAGGGTGTTATCTATTACCCTGATTTTTGGTGCTTTTAATTCAATTCAAAACGCAGTGGTATCCAGAAATCTACAATTTAAGAAATTATTCTTCAGCAGCACAGGTGCCATCTTTATATCCGGGGTTGTTGGGATATATTTGGCCTATACAGGCCATGGAGTATGGCCTTGGTTTGGCAGCAATTATGCAATCAAATGCTCGTCACACTAATTTTATGGTTTACAGTAAAATGGAGACCCCATTTGGTATTTTCTTTTAATCGGGTAAAGGGTTTATTTGCTTATGGATGGAAGCTATTGGTTTCCTCGCTAATTTATGCTATAGCTTTGGGTGGCGTATTGGGGGGTATAATTTCAACATTCATAAATGCCCATCCAAATAGAAAGTTGCTGGGTTATAGCTATAAAGAACAATGGCTTGATATTGCCCCTTCCTTGTTGCTGTCGCTGGTAATGGGTGCTGCAGTTTACAGCTTAAAATGGCTTGGTTTATCAGCATTAATCACACTGGTTATTCAAGTGGTGACAGGGGCTGTTTTGTATACTGCCTTGGCTTGGTTATTTAAGCTAGAATCTTTTAATTACTTGCTAACCACTATGAGTGGCGTTTTTAAAGCCAGATACGGAAAAATCAACCGGGGATAATGTTAAAAAAGCTGGTTTCATTGAAGCAGGTAATTTACTGAAAATGACGAATTAACAATAAACAACGGCTAAATTGTAATTTAGATGGAGTCGCGGTCTACATGGTAAAAAAATAGTATATGCACTAGCTATTTTAATACACCGTGTTGCGATAATTATGGTATATAATATTAACAAGGGTTGATTTGTTCTGGGGGTTATGGAATGGATGCTCAAAAAAAGGCTCTTATTAGAATGCAATTTCAAAATAGGATATATAAATGTAATGGCCAGACTTTTGAGGATTTATTTACTGAGATAATGAATTATTTGGTGGATGATTTCCAATCCATAAAACCTTGGGGCAATATTGGCGACAGAAAAAATGATGGCTACATAAAAAGTGAGGGGACTTTTTTTCAGGTTTATTCTCCTGAGGATATAAATAAATCATATCCTGCAGCAGTTAAAAAATTGCATCGGGATTTTAAAGGATTAATTAGCCAATGGGAACCTGTGCGTAAATTTTATTTTGTTATTAACGATAGGTATAATGGGGTAAATGCGGATTGCGAAAAAGAAATCCAAAAGATTAAAAGGGAATATAAATTGGCTGATGCTAAAATACTTACACCAAAAGATCTTGAGAATATGCTTTTCAAGTTAGATGAAGATCAGATATATAAAATAGTTGGATTTCTACCGGACATGGAAAATTTGAGAGGTATAGATTTTTCAGTATTACATGAGGTTATCTCCCATATAATGAATATTCCCCTTAGTAATAAGACTAATGGCGATATAAGATTGCCGGATTGGGAAGATAAAATACGGTTTAATAATTTATCCGACATAATAGCGGGATATTTGAATGAAGCAACTATTCATTTAATGGACTTAGAAAAATACCTATCTAATAATAGCGATTTTGTTGCTGATACATTACGTGAAAAGCTAAGTGAGATCTATCGCATTCAGAAGGAAACAAAAACCGGTGATGAATTGTTTATGGCAATTGTGAACGAATTAAGCCCCAGGGTGACTCATATTTATCAAGAGACGGTAATAGTGCTAATGGCGAAATACTTTGAGGCCTGTGATATATTTGAAGAACCAATTGAGGAGGAGAGAGAAGGATGATATTGCCAACTAAACATACACATCTTTCGGAATCCCTGCTTGGATTTGGTGGATATTTGTTAAAAAAATTAGACACACTGAAATCGGTAGATTCATTATGGAATGAATATCAAAATGATTTATTAAGAAAACAATATCCTTCGAAACATAGTTTTGATAATCTTTTATTAGCTTTAGTCTTTCTTCATTCTATTGGTGTTATTGAGGCCGAGGATGGGGGTGTCATTAAATGCGTTTAATCAAGGTATATGCTAACCAACCTACCTTTAAAACTGTACTTTTTAATGAAAAGGGGCCAAGCTTTATAGTAGCAAAACAAAAAAACAATCAGAACAAGGAAGCTGGAAAGACATATAATGGAGTTGGAAAATCTCTTTTAATAAAAATTATTCATTTTTGTATGGGAGCAAAGAAAGATCGATATAAGTCTTTTTGTGCTGAATTGCCTGGTTGGGAGTTTTCCACAGAGTTTTACGTTCAGAACAAGAAATATACTGCAAAAAGATCAACTGATAATCCGAGTAGGATTTTTTTGAATGGTGAAGATCTCGCTGTATCGAAATTTAATGAACAGCTTGGTAAGTTTCTTTTTGATATTCCAAGTAACGTCGCAAATTTATCATTTAGGTCTTTATTCCCTTTTTTTATTAGGCCTGATAAAAATGGATATGTAAAATTCAACGAGGCTTCTGTGTCATTCAATGCATATCAAGCTATGCTTTATAATGCTTTTCTATTGGGTTTAGATGTTTTTCTGGCTCAGAAAAAGAATGAATTAAAAAAAGAAAAAGACCGGATTAAAAATCTAGAAAAGAACTTTAATAGTGACACCCTTCTTAGGGATTTTTTTACTGGTAACAAAGACGTTGCATTAACCATAATTGACATTGATGAGAAAATAAAGAAGTTAGAGGATAACCTTAAAAGTTTCAAAGTTGCAGGGGACTATCACGATGTCCAATTGGAAGCAGATCAAATAGAAAACCAATTATTTGATTTAAATAATAACATAATTCTTTTGCAAAACAATGTGTCAACAATTGATAAAAGCTTAGATATAAAGGTGAGTAATAACAAGGAAGAACTAGAACAGGTTTATAATGAAGCAAGCATTTATTTTACAGAGTCTTTAACTAAAACCCTTGATGATTTGGTGTGCTTTTATGAAAAATTGATGGCTAATCGGAAAAAAAGGTTGCTGGAGCAACGAAACAAAATAGCAACAGAAATAAATAAAAAAAATTTGGAAGTGAAAAAGCTACAAGATGAGCTAAATAAGCGTATGAAATATTTGGGGGACCACCAAGCCTTGGATGTTTTTGTAGCAATTAGTGAAAGGAGTTTGGAGCTTAAATCAAAAAGGGATAATTTGAGGAATTATCAGACCCTTCTATCAGAATATAAGGAAAAATTGAGGGAAATTGAAAAAAGTCAGATAGAAGAGTCTGAGCGGGCCGAAAAATACTTGAGGGAGATTAAAACTAATATAAATGAGTTAAGAGACTATTTTAGGGGGCTTGCTAAAAAATTTTATCCCAGTAGCGTTGCGGGGTTGACCATAGAAAATAACGATGGGGACAATATGCAGCGCTACAGCATTGAGGCTAAAGTAGAATCAGATGGGTCGGATGGAATAAATAATGTAAAAATTTTTTGCTACGATATGACCTTGTTGTTTAAAGGACAAAACCATAGTATTGATTTTCTTTTTCATGATAGCCGTTTATACGACGGCATTGACGAACGTCAGAAGGCAGAATTGTTTAGAACAATATATCAGGAATTCAAAAATAGTAATAAGCAATATATAGCTTCTGTAAACCAAAATCAACTTAATGAAATCAGGGAATACTTGGATCCCAATTTATATAAAAATGTTATCGAAGATAATATTATTTTAGTTTTGACTGATGATGATGTTTCCGGCAAGCTTTTGGGTATTCAAGTAGATATAGAAGATTAATCAAATAATTCACAAGAAGGCAACCCCTTGTGGCTGCTTAGATTACCCTTGAAGTTGAGCTAGAAATTTTATGCGAGGAGGACATTTTAATGATCAGGAGGAGACTATTTGAAAAGGATCTGACCTTGCCGGTGCTTTATGTTTTATCTAAATATGGGGATGTGGACACATCTGCCCTTATCAACCTGCTACTCAGTATTTTAAACCCTGTTAATGAAAATCTTACCCCTCTTCGTAACAGAAACGACACAAAAATTACCCAAATTATCAGAAATATTGTCAGCCACCGTGATTCGGAACACAATATTATAAATATGGGTTTGGTTCATTATAATGAACATACGAGAATACTATCTTTAACAGAGGCTGGGGGCCAATTTTTTGATGAATATATTGCGAGCCTTATACTAGATGAAATTGGTCCGTAAACCGGAAACCATGGGGACGGACGCGCTAGTCTGTCTTTTTCTTATTATGGTGGGGATGGCAGTGGCGGTAGAACCCATGAAAAAGCTTTTGCTAGCAGATAAATGATTTCCTGTGGTACTTTTTGTATAGATCTTTTGTGCCAGCTATGCATTATATTCGATACATGCAGTTAATCTTCTAGCAATAAAAGGGCTGGGTTATAGCTATATATTTTAAAAAATGGGAATCGGAACCTGTCCCTAATTTCCTATGTATATTTGCAATTTTTACATTTATAGATCGGTAGTTTCAGCAGGAAAACGTATCCAAAAGTCGAATAGATAAATTAATTGTAGAATGTAAACCAAAGTCCTAAAAAATTTACTAAACTCCAAGTAGATGCTACCTAATTTCCTATCTTAAGACCAGCAACGAATCTTTCAAAGATCTTACTTACCAACCCCCATCTTAAGGGCATCAAACTATTTCTATATTTTAAAAAGTTTTAAAACCCAAATATATGAGCGGCCAAATGCTAAATGGGTGGTGAAGTTAAAGCCAAATCATCTTCTAAATTTAACTTTATAAAAGGGGTGTTTAGGGATTGTACAGCATTAAATGCACAGTTAGAAAGATTATGAAGGACGAAAAAGGTGATCTTGAGGTTGAAATGCAACCGTTGGCTCCTTGGGTTAACCCAAAGAACAGTGACTGTGGTTTCTTCCTTGACACCGGTAATTGCTCCGATTGTTTTAGTAGGGATTTTTCTAATCCTATAAAAGTATCAAGTATTTTTGAAAATATAATTATGGCCGCCTTTGTTGGGGCCTACAGCCTGGAAATCTATGTGAGAGATAGGGAAAATTTCTCTATTCAAAAAGTAGCTTTATGCTAGCGAAATATGAACCCTATTGGCCAGAGAATATATTGATGGTAGGTGCGGGGGCAACGGCCTCTCTGGGTATTAAAACTACGAGTCAATTGGGCAAGGTATTATATACCTTAGTTTTTGATGAAGCAAAAAAAGGATTTTCAGATCGGGTGGCAGCTGCATTTCCTGGAACCGACTATGAGTTTCAAAAAGATTTTACTGGGTTATTGGAACTAATAAGTGGTGAGTTCGGAAGTTGTTCTTTTACAAAAGGGAAGCGAGCAAAAGAATTACAACAAATTTATGATTGGCATACCTTAGAATTAATTGCTAAAAGATGCCCAATCACTGATGAAAACAACCTTAGTTTAGGAAGTGTTTACAATTTAATTGATCTTCATTTGCAAAGCGGGCATGGGTTTCGTGTTAATACTGAATTTATTAAACCGGAAAGATTGCAGGCTGCACGTAACACTGTAAATATGGTAATTTCCTTTGCCCACGCAATTAGTTACCAGCAGATTTTGAAAGACAAACAGCTCGAGTACCGACACTACTATGAGTTCGCAAAAATTTTGGCAAGAAAGATGAGACAAGAAGGCTTGGCCCGTAGAAATTATGCATTGAACAGCCGAAAATTTTATATTTTTAGCTACGCAGTAATCTCCATGAACTGGGATCCGTTATTGTTATGGCTTGTTTTTAATGCTCATAAGGAGCTAAATGACAATTATCAAGTCTCTATTGGCAACCCTGCCTTGCCCTAAAATTGTTTAATGATATGGCCCATTTTATGGGGGTGCGTGTAATAGAAAAAGGCAAAACAGGTGCTTGGTACCCCATGAACGAGACTGCTGTCCAACGCTTAAATGATCCAGAACACATAACAGGCCGTAGAGTAAGAATTGGAAAGTTTTATTTCCCCCATGGTTCAAGTGCTTTTAGGGAGTGTCCTAACTGCGGTAAATTAACATGTTTTCTTGGCGATAGCTGGGGCTATGATTCTGAAACATTGTTCCCACCACAAATAATAAACAATGGGGGTGTTGATATCAACCCTCGTTCAATGGAGGAGAGAGAGGCGAGGAATAATGGTGTTAATGATGCTGTCCAATGTATACATTGTGGAGCTATAACGGAAGCACACCACTCGGCAATGATAATGCAAACCAATTTTAAAGGAGGCCACCCACCTTATATCGAAGAAATTCAGCGTGACATGAAAGTTGCCATTGAAAACGCAAAACATATCATTCTGTTTGGCTACTCTTTTCCCTCCGACGACTTCATTTATCATAGCATTTTTGCTGCCCGTAAGCGGCTGGATGATCAGCTTAAATGTTCGATTGTTGGTTACGGATCAGGGGCGCCGGATAAATGGCTGTCCGGTCAAGAATTAAAGCAATACGTAGAGCAAAATGAGAGTGATGGTGTTGCAGTTGTATATAAAAATGTAAAACCGCTCTTTAACGAAAAAAATATACGCTTATATGGTAAAGGCATTCCAGAAGTATTCCTGTTTAATAATGCAGTTAGCAAAACAAGGGTGGATCAACTATTGGATTGGTGCTGATGTTATCGTGGGGGAAACCACGGGCATGGTTAATGTGAAAACAAGTACCTGAATATTCTGGCGCGGCGGAGCCATGGTTCCGGTGTGGACTGAGTCACCTGTTCGAAACTGTTGAGCCACCGCTTGGTTAGTTGTTATTCACTCAACTTTTTATTGTAAGATAAAAATATTGAAAAAAAAGGGGGGTGTGAGAAGGAGAATTGGGGACAGGTTCAAGACCACTGAAAAACGACCCCGAAAATATGTAAATCCATATAAAAAGAGGTAAATATAAAACAAAAGCACAAATTCAGAAAACGTCAAAAAAAGCTGAAAAACCTATAAAAACAAAGCAAAATCCTCCTTAATCTGGTATAATGGAATTGACAAAAAACCACACCAAAAGGAGGATTTTGAGTGCTCGGAGACAAAGACAGTCAGCTAAGCATCTATGCAATATTATACAACAAAATACCCAAAAATCACATACTTAAACTAATAGAAAAAGTAGAAAAAATAGTTGAGCAGGACGAAACACCCCTGACAGCCCAAGTCCTGGAAAACGCAAAAGAAATACTCAATGATCCTAAATTTATCGAACAAAGAGGCACACGCTCAATTGTGGATCAAGAGGCAAGGGTTGGTCACAAAAGCAGAAACGAGCATTTTTTTGGTTACAAAACAGAATTTATCATGACTACAAGTGAAAGAATAATAACAGCTGTAACAGTGGAAAACGGGGCCTATATGGATGGCACAAACTTTAATAAACTGCCGGAACTCACAAGAAGTACAGGGTTAGCGGTTGAAGAAATATATGGAGACAAAGCCTATTTCAGAAAGCCCATCTTGGATAAAATACAGGAAATAAAAGCAAAAGCCTATATCCCAGTCAGCGAGGTAATCTACAGAATTGACGAAGAAAAGTTCAGCTACAACAAAGACTCCGATGAATGGTTCTGCCGAAATGGCAACAGTACCGGAAAGAAAACATTAATGAAAAAAACGAACGGTTACCAAACCTATGCATACTATTTCCAAAGGGATATATGTCAACACTGCCCTCTTAAAAGCGAATGTGTGTCAGAGAAAACCAAGGCAAAGGTGCTACGTATAGGGATCAACGCCATTGAGTTTTATGGCTACAGCCAGGAACAAAAATCACCAGAGTTTAAGGAGAAATACAAAAACCGGGCGAGTCACGAGGGCAAAAACGGTGAGATGAAAAATCATCATGGATTAGGTCGTGCCAGGGGATACGGCCTAAGAAGCATGGCCAACCAGGCAAAATTAACCGCCATTGCGGTTAATTTAAAGAGGATAGCAGCCATACTGTCCTCTGATTTTAATTCGTTTTCTGATTTTATTTTAAATATACTTGAGTTCCGGTTAATTTTTCGGAAAAACCCAATATTCGGGTGAGTGGTGAACAAAAAAAGCTACTTTTTCAGTGGTCTCGGACAGGTCCCGGGGATGTAATTTAAACTTGCTTTGCCGATGCAAGTAAGGCTGAAAAAGAGCTAAGTTGGAAAGCTGAACTGGCTATAGAGGATATGGTTAGGGATGCATGGAGGTTTGAGCGGCTGAATTTAGGTGGTGTATAAGGTTTGGCAATCGGAGTTTTGCAGATTTTCTATAAAGAAGTGGTATCTCGGCAAGGATGGCACCCGGCTTTCACCCCTTCAGTATAAAAAAATAATGTCCTGCGGAAAAATTTTGTCATAAGGAAATCTTTAGCAGGAAATCATGCTAAAAAGAAGAACCATTTATATTATTAAAATAGACTTGGTGGGGTTGCATCAGTGGCAAAAATAATAAGGGATCCTATCCATAATATCATAGAAGTTGAAGATGATGCTTTGGCCCTTATTGATACCGTTGCCTTTCAAAGATTAAGAAGAATAAGGCAGTTGGGGGTGGCATGGCTGGTTTATCCCGCTGCTGAACATAGTCGGCTTACTCATTCCCTCGGTGTTTATGGTATGTCAAAACGTATTATGCGTAATCTAGAAAAGAATAGTACAATCTTTAAACTTGATAAAAAAGAAAAAAATCTTGTAGCTTTAGCCGGTTTATTACATGATATTGGACACGCACCTTTTAGTCATGCCTTCGAAACAGCTATTAAAAACTTAGGCGGAAATTTCAAACATGAGGAGATGTCTGTTAATATTATTCAAGAATGCAATGAAATCTCTTTCATATTAAAAAAACATGGAGAGGATTTTCCAGAAAAGATTTGCCAGGTTATTAATAACCGATATTCAAATCCGCATGTTGCCTCGATTGTATCTAGCCAATTTGATGCAGATCGCATTGATTATTTGCTGAGGGATTCCTATATGACTGGAGCAAATTATGGTAGGTTTGATATTGACTGGCTACTGAAAAACATTAGTATTGAAGTATCAACATTTCGTCATTCTGAAGGTGAAACAGTAGTAAGTGTTGATTCCAAGAAGGGTCTTAATGTATTGGAGCAGTACTTGCTTGGTAGGCATTTTATGTATGCCCATGTATATTACCATAAGGCAATTCGAGGCTTCGAGGTAGTAGTTACAAATATTATAAAAAGAATGTTAGAAAAGGAACACAAAAAACTTATAGGATATAATTATATTAAGGATCTATATTCTGGCAACATTTCAATGGGAGCATATTTAAAATTGGATGATTTTGCGGTTTTGACCTGGTTTAGGGACTGGTATGAAAAAACCAAAGATCCTATTTTGAAGGAGTTATTGTATCATTTATTCACTAGAAAGCCTTATTATAAAGCAATATATCCTACTGATAATCTCATAGAATACAGTAAAAGAAAAGAAGATATTATGAATAGTTTTAAAAATAAAGATGAAAGAGAATATTATTTTCAGGAGGATTCGCC
>CAZCQT010000014.1:0-16106 GCA_964500905.1 uncultured Moorellales bacterium | reverse complement strand
TCTGGGGCTGCATGTTGGCCTGGGCCAGCATAGCCTGAGAAGCCTGGGAGAGGATATTGTTCTTGGTGAACTCCATCATTTCCTTGGCCATGTCTACGTCTCTGATTCTGGATTCAGAGGCTTGTAGGTTTTCGGCAGAAGTATCCAGGTTAGCAATGGTATGCTCTAAACGGTTTTGCATAGCACCGAGCTTAGAGCGCTCTGTAGAAACCGTACCTAAAGCATCATCAATTACTTTAATTGCGTCGTTTGCCGCTGCTCTGGTGGCGACATATATCCCTTTGGTGGGATCGTCCACCATAGCATCTACACCGCCTACAACACTTAGGTTACCACCCGTTACTGTAGCACTACCATCAGCACCACTGGCTAAAGCTAAACTATAACCAGACACAGTTAAGCCAGCAAGACCGGAAGCATTAATACTGGTCTCTCCACTTGCTAATGTAATAGTTAATGTGCCACTTGACACAGTTCCTGAAGCAGCTGCTTGACCTGTTCCACTTGAAACAATTTTTATTTCGAGCTCAGCATTACCTGCCTCTCCCACTCCACTAGCTGTGAAAACTACGCCTTGATAAGTCCCTTTAGCAGTAACAGCATCTGCAGCCTTCTGAGTAACATCCAAGCTGGCAGCACCCATGTTTTCAATACCTATGGTAGCATTTTGGTTTTTATTGGCACCGATGTGAAAATACTTGTCGGCGAAGGAGCCGTCTAGCAAATTCATTGTGTTAAACTGAGTATCTGTGGAGATTCTTGTTATTTCGGTTGCTAATTCATTAATTTCCTTCTGAATCTCGCCTCTGTCTAGGTTGGTATTGGTGTCAGTTGCCGACTGAACTGCCAATTCTCTCATTCTTTGCAAAATTGCATGGGTCTCATTAAGAGCACCTTCTGCAGTTTGGATTAAGGAGATACCATCTTGGGCGTTTCTGCTGGCTTGATTTAAACCACGGATTTGGCCTCTCATTTTTTCTGAAATGGCTAAACCTGCTGCGTCATCCCCAGCTCTGTTAATTCTAAAACCCGAACTTAATTTCTCCAAGCTTTTGTTTTGCAATACATTGTTGGACGATAGCTGACGATAAGTATTAAGTGCTGAAATGTTATGATTGATAATCATTTTCATTCCTCCTTGAATTTTAGTAGGCATCCTTGCCTGTTTAGATTCTTAAGCCCCTCCTACGGCCGCTGGAAGGACTTCCTTGCTTATAATATTTATCGGCAGATTTTTATAATACTTTAGAGTTAAACATTATTTTCTTATAAAACTATGCAATTTTTCATTTCCTCATATAAAGGTTTAATTCGTTCTGTCTCTTGACTGCATTTATCTATAAAGCCTTTATATGCGTTTAACAAATCAAGATGCTTTTTGTAAAGATCCTTTTCTTCTTTAAATATCTTGATTGCATTTGCCAATAATTTGTGCTGTACCCTGTTTATTTGTAAAATAAACGTCGTAAAAAAATCATTGGCCTCCAGAGCCCTTATGCTGATATCTAATTTATTATACATAAGATCCAGTTGTTTAAAGTTTCTGTTTTTCACTAAATCAAACATTTTATAGAGATTTGCATTGTAGTCCCTGACCCACCTATAAGACTCTTCTAAGGCAATATCCATAGATTGCACCTTGCTTTGCAATAGTTCTTTATTGTGACCAACCTCATCTACCGCAAGCCAATCATCAAAAACTACTGTTTGGTTTAAATCATTGGTTATTATTTCTTTTAACTCTTTAAATTTTGTACCATTAATTTTAGCCCCGCCTTTAGTAGTATTAATTACCCTACCCTCTTCTAGTTTGCTTATATATAACTCCATTTGAGCACGCATTCGATTATAGCCATCATCTGTTTTAATTTGATTGCCATCTACATCTTCTACCCATAACGATTTTGCTGCTTCCTCTCTTGTTAAATCAACACTACCATATACCCCGTCTGCATGCCTTTTTTGCCCTACAAAAGCCAAGTTTTGTCCGGCCAAAATAATTGGGTTAAAACCAAGCAAATCTAATAATTGCAGGGTAACAACAGCGATGCTGGGGGCATCCGATATAATTTCAATTTCCGAATTAGTATCAATGCCTAAATAATAACTGGCAATTTTGTCTTGTGAAGTAATCATGTGGTACATTCTGCCAGGATAGTTGCATAACACCTCATAGGCTACACTGCTACCAAAGAACAGAGGAATGTCTATATCTTTTCTTTCTTTGAGTTTTTGAAACACATTCTTGTTATCTTCAAGCGGATCATAAGTCGTAATAGCATCTGGCAAAATATTATTGAGTAGCAATGTATTAATAGCCGAACCAGCACTAAATATATAAGCCAGCTTATTTTCTTGTATATATTTAATGTTTTCTATTTCTTCATTTAAAGATGGACCAGCTGCTACTAGGATAGCTGGAGTATTTTTGAACTTTCCCTTTTTCTCGGCAATAATATTAGGGGTACTTAGAACCTCTTTGAAGTTTTTCATGCTATTGATTATCCATCTTTCTTGGAAGAAATAATCTGTCATCAAACTAGCCCTTTGAGCTCTGGCTATTTCAATGGCAAGCTGGCTGAACTTTTCGTATTCTTCCGGAAAAATTTGCTTATGAATTGGCAATTCGATAATGATGGTCTTTTGGCGATTGATATTTAAAAACTTTTTAATTTCACCGGCTATATTATCTAGGCCTAACGCAATGCTTTTTAGGTTTTTGTAGTCAGATTTACTTAGATTATGGATGGATAAATATTTTTCTAGCAGTTCACCGATGGTCTCAAAAAGGTAAAAATCATTATCGGGATTTTCTTTGATAAATAAATCTATATGATAACCCAAACCGGTGCCATAAAAGATGATATTATGATCCTTAACCTTTGAATATTCTTTTAAGATTGTTTCTGCCTCTTTTACTGGATCATACTTACTATGAAAATAAATACCTTCACCATCTTTTTGATACAAAAGGGTTTTCCCGCCTTTTTTAGCATCTTCAATTCGGAAGTGCTTAGGCTCCTCTTTTTCAACTACCATTAATTGTTCCCTTACTGAAGGAAATTTTTCTCGAAGATAATTAATATTATCAACTAGAATCATTAAAGTCACCTCTGCCTTAGCTCAAGTATTTCAATGCTCTGTTTTTACAGCTTGGTATTGCTGGAAAAAGGTTTGCAATTCGTCTAATATTTCTAAGAACTCGTACTCTAAAATATCTGCCAACAAAACCGTATCTCCTGCTTCCCAAGCGGAAAGCATTTCCACCAACTGCTTTTGCCAACGGGTAGCCAGATCTAGCATTCGCTCGTTTTCGTTACCAATTAAGGTGCTGAAATTATTTAATAATTGGCTGGTCCAATCTAATCCCTCTATTATAGGTAGCCAATTGCTTTGAGAGAAAGGCTCACCGATGGTAAGTTTCTCCCTTGCATCAGATATTCCCTCTTGGAGGGAAGGTATGTAATCAAGAAAAGAGTCTATCGCCTCAGTTGCTAATTCTTTGAGGGTTTTGACTATTATAGTAATGTTTTCTATTTCCTGGCTGGCCTTACCATTTAAATAGTCATCAATATCCACTGCTTCTACCCCATCTATTAGAAAATGGCTGATAATGAGGTCGCCTTCAGTTAGGCTTTGCTCGTATCCCTTGATTATTTCCCTTGCGTGGTCGCTGTTTGTTGCTATTACAGTTTTTTCACCAATGGTGATTCGCATAAAATCACATCCTTTTTGCTTTATTACTTCATATCTTGCCATTTTAAAGGGGAGCCCCTCTTTATATCTTTAGAGGCAGTCTTTTCTAAAACTTCATTAAAATACTTTGGTTTCAAGCCATAGCCAGGCCTTATAGACCTAATGTTTTCAGCAGTAAATCTTTCCCCCACTTTAATGTCTTTGATTACAAACAAGGATCTCCCCAGAAATCTGTTATTTTTTTTCTTCTCATCCATACTATAATCAACTTTTCCTAACGCTTTCTCTGCCCCCCTTACTGCATCCACCATTTGTTTAAACTCATGGGGTTCAAGAGAAAAGCTCGCATCTGGCCCACCAATAGATTTATCCAAAATAAAATGTTTCTCAATTATTTTGGCACCCAACGCAACCGCAACCACTGGTGCAGTTATACCAAGAGTATGATCAGACAACCCCACTTCAACACCAAATGTCTCTTTCATGTTCGGAATTGTTTTTAAATTTGCATCCTCTATCTTTGCAGGATAAGTTGATGTGCATTTCAATAATGCAATCTGCTCATTTCCCATGCGTCTACAGGCAGTCACTGCCTCATCGATATCATTTAACGAAGCAATACCTGTAGACATAATAACCGGTTTACCTTTTGATGCAATGTATTCAATTAATGGGATATCCATAATTTCAAATGAAGCGACCTTGTAAACAGGCACATTCAGTTCTGTAAGGAAATCAACTGCGGATTTATCAAAAGGAGTGGAAAAGAAAATAAGACCTATGTTCTTCGCATACTCCATCAACTCCTTATGCCATTCCCATGGTGTATAAGCTTCACTATATAAGTCATAAAGAGTGCGTCCATCCCAGATAGTCCCGCTAGCTAACTTAAAATACTCATTGTCGCAATCAATGGTAAGGGTATCAGCAGTGTATGTTTGTATTTTAATTGCATCTGCTCCAGATTCCTTAGCCGCTTTTATTGTATCTTTGGCAATATTGATATCATGCCCATGATTTGCTGATAATTCTGCAATAATAAAAACCTTTTCATTTACATCAAATTTATCAATTAACATGAAAATCCTCCCTCTTTAGGATTAATTTCATAATATTATCTTCAACTTTAAGTGTTTGAAACCTAAGCCCTTTAAATATTTTTTCTGAAGCAATATTTTCCGAAGAAACAAAAGCAACAATATCTTTTATGGATTGCTCTTCTTCAAAAAGCTTTTTTATGCTTTGACCTAGCAGTTCCTTAGAAAGGCCCCTTCCTTTTAACTCTTCTGATAAACTTATACTGACAGTTGCACTATTATGAGCAATTTTATAGCGTATCTGTCCAAGAAATGTTTCATTTTTATCCGTTACTACATAGAAAACTGTATCTTTATCTTGAATCACTAAGTTAAACCAGTGAACATGATCAGTCCATTGAATTTTTTCTTTGTTAATAGAATAAAGTCTTACATGATCTTGATTAGAGAGTTCAAAGACTTTTTTCATATCTTCTGGTTTGACTTTTCTTAAATATATTTTTTGTATTTTATTTGCATCTTTTAATAGGTAATCTACGATTCTTTTTGGGCCACGCCCATCAATAAGGTTTTTATATCCCCAGTTGTGATTTTTTCTATATTCAATGCTACTGTACAATTCTAACGTTTTATTTAAATTGCCAACTAAATCCGAATCATCAAACCTTAATATAATCTGTTGGGGGTTATATTTTAATAAGGATCTAACATTGTTTTCTTGATTTCCAATAATTTGAATTGGTATAAACGGTGTCTGTGTAGCTAACAATTCATAAATGGTCTGTCCTGCTGCTGTAATAGCTAAATCCGCATTTAGCATTACGTTTACCATCTGATCCGCGTTAAGGTTAGTATGGAGAGTAATGTTACTGTATTCCGTTACCCGTTCCTGATAATCTCCTATATCTTTAGTACCAATAACAATATCGAATTCTATGTCTGATCTATTCTTACAAATATTATTAGCAATTAAGGTAGTTAGCCCTCTAATATC
The DNA here is from genome assembly GCA_964500905.1 of uncultured Moorellales bacterium. Taxonomy (GTDB): domain Bacteria; phylum Bacillota; class DULZ01; order DULZ01; family DULZ01; genus JBBAFB01. The sequence goes on along the minus strand of CAZCQT010000014.1, from coordinate 10,379 downwards.
CGTCCCGCCCATTGTAATCAGAACTCTTTTTACCTCATTTGAAATGTTTTTTCTTTTTACACGACTAAACTGCGGTCGTAAAATTACATAATCTGAACCAGATAAAAGAATACTGTTTGGGGAACCTGAATAATCGATATGCCCAGAATCTAAAGATGGGTTTACAATGATTCCTTCTGGGTACTCAAGTCTACCAATATCATCAATATACAAAGCTTTTTTAGAAAGCTTTGCGACTAATCCATAAATTTCTTTTTTGGCTAGATACGAATCAACTATTACGAAATCATCAGAAGATATATTTTTAATCAAATAGCTCTTTTCTAACCAATTTTCGTTGATTATATTTATACCTGCAGAAAAACCTATATCTAAAATATTTCCAAAAACCACAAAATCAACAGCAATTCCCCTGCTTTTAATTTCATCGTAGAGAGACGAACATCTTGAAAGGTGACCTAAACCAACATCTTTTCCGCCTTCGGTAAAAATTTTTATTTTCATTTAAATCATCCCTATATATTTGGTTTTTCTGTTTTACGAGCCTGTTCTCAAAATTATTTTATTATTATATTTTATCAGTAATCACTTTTAACACAAGTCTTTTCTTCTCCAATTACCATTAATGTCTTTGACCACGATGTCTTTATTCGCATGTTTATCTACACATTGGTCAAAATAATCTTCAGTAATATCAATCGTTCTACAAAAATCTCTCTTTGCTTGGGGATCTAATATATAATCTTTTTCTTTTATAAGTAATTCCGCTTGTTCTTTAGTTAATATGCCATCCCTAACAAATCTGCATGCCATATCACTCACTCTTTGAAAGCCAAATTTGGGAAACTTGGTCCAAACACCTATGATATAACCGATACTATCTATTTGTGTATAGCTTTCTAGTTGCCCATGCCTCTGCCATTCATTATAATAATCTAAATCTCTAAACCCCGCTTCAGCGGCACAATTTAAGGAATCCATTATTGAATAAGGATATATTGCACCTAAATACAAAACTTTTAAATTGTCATTAGATGCAGGGTGAAAAATTTCCAAATCTTCCATCGAACCATATTCATATTCCGCATTTTCACCATAGAACACCAATTTAATCCCATAATTTTTTGCAATTTCTAAAGGTATATCATAAATCCGTTCTTCAAGCCACTCTAATGGGTGTAGCTTCTGCTCAAGTCCTTCTTTTGCTTTTTCTTTAAATGTTTTTGGGTTGCACCTAAATGTAATCATATCGCAATTAAATGTAGAAGATAAGTTGTTAATATTAAAATGACCTGCTTGGGTATGTGTAAACTCGTCTGTTATATTTACTAGAAGAAGATTTTTTATTCCATGGTTTTCTACAAGTCTCTTAACTATCATGTGTGAATCCTTACCACCTGAAACAGCTACTAAGCAATCATATTTAGGGTGGGTTTTATTTTCTTTTATATATTCTGTTAACCAATCTTGTCTTTTTTTGAAATCAATATTCTTTTTATTTTCTGCATTTATGCATGCCGTACATAACCCATCAATGTCCTTTAGGTTTGGTCGAGTCGCTAAAATAAAACCACATTTTTTGCATTTTCTTATTGCCATTCAATTCCCTCCTGATTGCACCTATTATACTTATTAAAGATTTCTTTTAAAAACCGGTTCTACCCTTCCACCGCTAATCACATCTTGCAAGGAATCTTTTTCAATGGCTTTTTTAATAGTAAGCATTGCCTGCTCAGCTACATTTAAAAAATCCTCAACATCATTCTTTGTATGCGATAAATTGATATTGTTAATTCCAACTGTTAATATCCCTCTTTCTGTCATAACATTGCTATATATTGAGTTGATATCCAGATAGGTTAAACTGCCAATTCCCTCAAAAGAAAGACCACAATGTGGAGCTAAACCTGTAACTTTAATCGTTTTTTCTAAACTATACTTTTTTACCAGGTTCTTCAAACCGCTCAACATAATTTCTCCTAATTCCCATATGTGCTTGTAACTACCCTCTTCTTCTAAGATGCTAATGGTTTTAAGTGCTCCCGCAAGTGAAAGAGCTTCTCCACCAAAGGTTGTGGATATGAACACACCTTTTTCGATCAATTTAAGTATGTCGGCTTTACCTGCTACAGCAGATAGAGGCAAGCCATTTCCCATCCCTTTGCCGAATGTTACTAAATCTGGTTTTACATTATATAACTCAGAAGCACCACCTAAGGCATATCTAAATCCAGATACTACCTCATCGAATATTAAAACAGTTCTGTTTTTCTCCGTGAGTTCTTTAATTTTTTGCAAATATCCCTCGTTTGGGCCGTCCCCTTGTATCGGTTCTAAGATTACAGCTGCAATTTGGTTAGGATACTCGTCAAATAGATTTTCCAAGGAAGAAATATTGTTATATTCAAAGGACTTTGTTAACTCACATACAACCTTTGGAACTCCTTTGTTATTAGCGGTTGAGCCTATATACCAGTCATGCATGCCGTGATAACCCGACACAGCAACCAACTCACGATCTGTATATGCTCTCGCCAATCTAATAGCAGCAGTTGTTGCATCAGACCCATTTTTAACAAATCTCACCATTTCAGCACTGGGGATAATTTTTGTTAATTTTTCAGCCAACAATAGCTCAACTTCTGATTGTTGAGAAAAGATAATGCCTTTATTTAATTGTTCAATTACCGCCTGATTGACTCTTTTGTCGTTATAGCCAATTGTTATTGGTCCCAATGCACAAACAAAATCTATATATTTATTTCCGTCAACATCATAAACATAGCAGCCTTCTCCCCTATCAATAAAAGCAGGTGCACTACCCTCACAATAATATCTATAACTTTTACTGTATGTTTGTGCTCCAAGTGGTGTTACTTTTTTTGCTCTAGCAAGCAATTCATTGCTTTTATCGAACTTTTTCATCTAATAGCCCCCTCAAAAGCCTGTCCACTTTCTTGGATCAATCAATAAGCTGTTTTCTACCAAGATGTCTGTAAAATCCACTTTTTCTAAACCTGAACAGCTACGTTTTTTTATTACATCAATATTGCTTTTCAATTCAATGGCATTGTTGACACCCAGTAAAATTGAACTCATATACTTAGAACAATATACATACAGCATAGCCAATTCACTCACGTTCATATTAAGAACTGATGCTTTTTTTTGTAATTTTTCTTTATATGGTTTCAATTCTTTTAATTCTATTGGTAATTCAGAAATTTCACAGGGTATAATACCTTTCAAAAAAGTTGACCTACTAATTAGTGATATGGAATGCTTGTCTAGGAAATTATTTAGTGTTTCAAACCTTCTATCAAAAATATTATATGGAACCTGAAAAAAATCAATAATATCGCCGTAGTTTTCTGCCATTTTTAGTGTTTCTTTTGTATCATAAACTGATACTCCAAAGGCACCTAATGTACGATTTTTCTTTAAGTCACTGATTGTATTCCAAAATATTTCTTTGTTTACAAGATACTCGTCAGTTTGATGAAGTTGAAGAACATGTAAATTCTGTAGCTTTAATTGTTTAAGGGATTCATCTATCGAACTATAAATTATATCTCTTGACGATAGGCTCTTAATCTCAGTTTCTGATATTTTTTTTAGTTTTGTAGCTATTATAAATTCGTTACTATGCCGTGACAGGTAATTTCCTATTTTTTTTTCACTATCCCCATACTCTCTAGCAGTATCTATAAAATTAATTCCATTGTGCGAAGCACAATCTAGTATTGAATCTACTTCAAGTTGTGATTTCTTTTTACTAAACCCATAATCCAGCCCAAATTGTACTGTTCCCAAAGCTATTTTTGATACATAGTATTTGGATTTTCCCAGTTTAGTCTTTGTCATTTCTGTATCTCTTTTCTAGCTTGATTTATTAAGCCATCTTCTTTCAAAGATTTAACTAAACCTTCATTTCTCACATACTTAGAATTAATATTTATAAGAATCGGTTTGTTCTTTAATAAGTCTAAGATGTCTTTTGTGTTAAATATTTTATCTTTAAAATATAATTCTTCGTATATCGCTTTGATCAACTGATAATCTTCTTTTTCATCGAGTGTCCACCTTAAATTAGATAAATCTTTATCTCCCTTGTAACTCGAAATTTTGAATTTTTCCGGATGGTTTCTTATATATAGTGTCACATGCTCTCTTTCTGATTTAAGTTTTGCGTTTTTCCAAGCATCCTTGAGAGCAAAAGCCTTAATCACTTCACAGTCTAATCCATCGGGGAATGTTGGTTCAATACAATTTGATGTATAATCCGAACCGGTATCGAGGTGATGTTCTATCACCTCATCTATTAAAACTGGATCGATAAGTGGGCAATCCGCTGTAATTCTTACAACAAGGTCATCATCCGTTATGCCCAGATATTCTAAAGCTTTATAATATCTGTCGAGAACGTCGTTTTCACTTCCCGAAACACATTCAATGCCATTATCTGCACAATACTCCCTTACGACATCATTACTGCTATCCTCTGAAGTGGCTACGACTATTCTATCTATTTTCTTGCTATTGCTCGTTCTGTTTACTACATGCCAAAGTACAGGTTTTTCACATATTTTTAGCATAACTTTATTTGGCAATCTTGAGGAGCTCATTCGCGCTTGAATTATTGCAACAATCATCATTCTACTCCTTCTGCGAAAAACTAGCGTATCTCTCTAGCACTATTCCGTCTATATACTCGCCTTCAAAAAAGTATTTTTTCTTTTCAATATGAGAAACTGAAAAGCCGTTTTTCTCGAAAGCTTTTTTTGAAGCAATGTTTGTTGAATAAACACCGGCTAGTATTCTTCTTAAATTTAATTGTTTGAACCCGTAACTTGCAATTAATCCAATGGCTTCAGTAGCAATCCCTTGTCCCCAGTATGCGGATTCGCCAATTATTAATCCTATATCAGCATATCTATGTATCCAATTAATGTTTCCAAGTTTAATGTTACCTATATGAACCTTGTTCTCACAGTCAACAATTGCAAAAGTTGCATTATTATTATTGTTGCAACCTTCAATGTATCTTTCAATTTCTTTAAGAGTGTAGGGGAAAAACCTACTTTCTGTATATTTCACTACTTCATAATCGTTGAGCCATGATAAATATTTTTCTGTTGCATCTTCAATTGTTAGTTTTCTAAGATAAATTTTTTCACCCGTAAGAAATCCTGTAGCCATTTAGATACACCTCCATGCTGTGTAAATTAATTGATTTTATAATGTGATATAACTCGTTTTACCGCTTCTATGACACTTTCCACATCTTCATTGCTCATGGAGTAATAAAGTGGGATGGTTATAATTTCCTCGTACAGTGCCTCTGCCTTTGGGCAAAGCCCCTTTTTATAGCCTAATTTCTGATAGTAGGGGTGAAAATACACAGGAACATAATGAACTTGCAAGCCCACATTCTCTGCATTCAAAGCTTTATAGATCTCATTTCTACCTGCTTTTAGCTTGTCAGGCTTAAGTCTAATTATATATAAATGCCTAGTGGTATTAGATTCTTTAATTTCTTTTTGTATGATTATTTCAGGTATCTCGGAAAAAGCTTCGTTATATCTATTTACTATTACTTTTCGTCTGTTTGAGAACAAATCAAGTTTGCCGAGTTGACTAATCCCTAGTGCTGCCTGAAAATCCGTCATTCTGTAATTATAACCCAATTCAATCTGTTCGTTATATCCATCAAATGGTGTATGGGTTAATAGATTTTCATCCCTGGTAATCCCGTGTGTTCTAAACAACATCATCTTCTTATAATATTCCTCATTATTAGTAAGAATTGCTCCCCCTTCTCCACAAGTAATAGTTTTTACAGGATGGAAACTAAAGGTTGTTAAATCAGCATGTGCACCAATTAGTATCCCATTGTATTTTGTTCCTATAGAATGGGCAGCATCCTCAATAAAAATCAATTTGTATTTTTTACATATTGCTTTAATTTCGTTGATTTGGACTGCTTGTCCTGTAAAATCAACTGCAATAATAGCTTTTGTCTTAGTTGTAATTTTTCTTTCGATTTCCTTCGGGTCGATATTCCATGTATCTGAATCTATATCAGCAAATACAGGCGTTCCACCGCAATATAGAATACAATTTGCCGAGGCTGCAAATGTAATAGGTGTGGTAATTACCTCATCACCCCTAGAAATACCTGCCGAATAGCATGCAGCGTGAAGAGCAGCAGTTCCGTTTGATACGGCTATGGCATACTTCGAGCCAGTTAATTTACAAAGCTCGCTTTCAAACTGTTTAACTCTTGGACCTGTTGTCAAATATGGTGATACTAACACCTCATTTATTGCTTGAATATCCTGTTCGTCAATATATTGTTTTCCATAAGGAATAAATTCTTTTCTGACAGGCTTTCCACCTACTATGGCCGGTAGCATATTATCCCCCCCTAGTGACTTGTTAACTAAGTCACCTTACAACAATTAATTTTAAAGTTGTTTAGAATTAATCACTCAATCATTTTTCTCAATTCATCTACCGTTAACCAAAGATCATTTGTATCACTACTATAAATAAAGTTTTCTGGTAATGCTTTGCCTTGGGGGCTGCTCTTATCCTGCCACCAAGAAAATTCCGGCTTAATTATATAGTAATTTCCACAATCGATGGAATGACGTGCGTCGTCCTCGGATATCATCATCTCGTGAAGTTTTTCTCCGGGTCGAATACCAACAATGTTATGTTGGCAGTCTGGTGCAATAGCTTGAGCTAAATCTGTTATTTTCATACTAGGTATTTTCGGTACGAATATTTCCCCGCCATGGAGTCTATCTAAACAATCCATAACAAATTGCACACCTTGTTCTAAGGTAATCCAAAAACGTGTCATGCGAATATCTGTTATTGGCAAAACACCTGTTTCTTTCATTTTTTGAAAATAAGGAATAACACTCCCCCTACTACCTACCACATTGCCATAGCGAACAACGCCAAATTTTGTTTGTTTTTTACCTACATAAGCATTACCGGCTACAAACAGCTTATCGGAACATAATTTTGTTGCGCCATAAAGATTAATTGGATTGGCAGCTTTATCTGTGCTTAAAGCAATAACTTTTTCAACACCCATATCAATAGCGGCGTCTATTACATTTTGTGCACCCATTATATTAGTTTTTATTGCTTCCATAGGGTTATATTCTGCAGCGGGTACTTGTTTTAAAGCTGCCGCATGAACCACATAATCAACGCCATCAAAAGCACGATACAGCCTATCTTTATCTCTAACATCTCCAATGAAAAAGCGAAGGCGTTCGTCGTTAAACTCTTGTGCCATTTCATATTGTTTTAGCTCATCCCGACTAAAAATAATTATTTTAGAAAACTCTAGGCGAAGTGATTTAGCAACAAATTTTCTGCCAAAAGAACCCGTTCCGCCGGTAACCAGGATGGTTTTGTTTTTCATAGTAAAACACCTCTTTTATGTATAAAATCATAATAAATCCTATGTTAATGAAATAATAGACCTGGGGAAAATATATTTGCATTGACTTTTAGAATGAGCTTCATGTGTTGAGGTGTTAGCCGATAAAACCATCGGCACCTGCAACAGGTATTTTCTTGCCTTTAAGATTCATCGGCAGTTTTCTCCACTTCTTGAAGGTGTGTTTAGTACTTTCATTTTATCATTGTTTATATTTTCGACAATAACCGTGAAATTCCTGTTTTACAAAAAAATGTGGCGAGGGGACGCATAGCTTTAGAAGGTTTTTTGCCACCATCAATAATCCCTCGCGTTTTCCCTTTTCTGAATCTTGTTCGACGCCCTGTTCAATGCCTTGCTTAACTCCTCTAATTTTTTCACAAGGCTTCCTGTAAGGACATCTCAGAGCTAAAAATCATTTTGAAAGATATTTTAAAATATTCTGCCAGATATTTTTTAAAATGCCCTTGCCAAAGATGTTTTAGCATGCTATAATTTTATTAATTTTATATCAAAAAGCGATGACGGAGAAAAGTAGATTAGCTCCAATCCTTTAGGGAAGAAGGGTCATGGACTGAAAGCCCTTCCAGGGTATGGTTAATTGAAGTTCCCTCCTAAGTTGTAAGGCTGAAACTGTTCTGGAAAGTAGGCTCAACCGGGTTCTTCTGCCGTTAAAAGGAAGGGGGTATCGGATTATTCCCGTACTTTTGCAGAGATAGCTTTTTATAAAGCTAACTAGGGTGGTAACGCGAAAATGACTTTTCGCCCCTAAATGGGGTGAAGGTTTTTTTTATTTCTAAGGGCTTACCTCTGTAAAGCAAACTTAGTTTTAGTATGGATTTAATCCCGTACTTCAAAGTGGGTTAAAGAGTTTTTCTTTAACCAATTAGGGTGGTACCGCGGAAGCTTCATCTTTCGCCCCTTTTGGGGAAAAGTTGAAGCTTTTTTATTTTTGTCGGGAAGGGGGTGAAATAAATGCTGGGTTTGGAGGATACGGGAATCATGATGGCTTATTTATTAAGTCTTCTTGGTGCTTTTGGCTGCATTATATACGGGGTTTTAAACTGGAACAGTAGTAAATAAAGGAGGAAACTTAATGGGTCAGTTAACTTTTTATATTATGATCGGTGTTTATGCAATAATCATCACCTTTTTCGGCTACCTGGGTTACAAGCATACTAAAAACTCCAAGGATTATTTATTGGCGGGGGGCTCCGTTAACCCAATTTTGGTTGCATTATCTTATGGCTCTGCCTTTATTAGTACCTCGGCCATTGTAGGTTTTGGCGGTGCTGCGGGCATGTATGGAATGAGCCTGCTTTGGTTAACCGTTTGCAATATTATTTTTGGTGTTTTTGTTGCTTTTGTTTTTTTCGGTAAAAGGACCAAAATTATTGGTACAAATCTGGGTGCAGAAACCTTTCCCGAATTGATGTCCAAAAGATTTGATTCCACGTTTATCCAAACCTACAGTGCAGTTTTAATTACCATTACCATGCCCCTCTATGCCGCTGCAGTGATGATTGGCGGGGCCCGTTTTTTGGAACAGGCCATCAACATCAATTATGCTTATGCCCTGATTATTTTTGCTCTTTTAGTGGGCATCTATGTTTTTTTTGGCGGACTTAAAGGAATTATCTACACTGATGCTTTTCAAGCGGTAATAATGTTTATCGGAATGGCCATTCTTATTTTTGCCACTTATAAATCCCTAGGTGGGGTGTCCAGTGCCCACGAAAGCCTGGGTGCCCTAACTCACATGGTTCCCGAAAGCTTTGTTGCTCAAGGTCATAGAGGGTGGACGGCTATGCCGGCCTTTGGTTCAGAGATTTGGCTTTATGTAATTACAACCTTGGTTTTGGGAGTAGGTATAGGTGTTTTAGCCCAACCCCATTTGGTGGTTAGATTTATGACTCTCAAAGGTAATATGGATATAAACAGGGCTGTAGTTGCCGGGGGAATCTTTATTTTGTTTATGACCGGGGTGGCATTTGTTGTAGGCGCCTTGTCCAATGCCTATTTTTATGATTTATACGGAAAGATTTCCCTTGCTATGGTCACTGACCCGGCTACCGGAGCAGCTAATATAGATAAAATCATACCACTATATATCTCTAAGGCTTTGCCGGAATGGTTTGCCTATTTATTTATGCTTTGCCTCTTATCTGCCGCTATGTCTACCCTGAGCGGCCAATTGCATGTAATCGGAACTTCTATTAGGGATGTTTTGCAAGCGAAAAATAAAACAGGCGGTAAAAACACCACAATTTATGCCAGACTGGGTGTCCTAATTGGTTTAGCGGCTACCCTGTTATTAGGCTTTAAGCTACCCGGCAGTATCATCGCCATCGCTACAGCGATCTTTTTTGGTTTGTGTGCAGCCACTTTTTTGCCCATGTATATTGCTGCTCTTTACTGGCCAAAAGCCACAAAAACCGGGGTCAAAGCGGGAATGGTATCCGGTTCGGTAATTTTTGCCGCTATGGTCTTATTTGTGCACCAAAAGGAAGCCGTACTTTTTGGATTATCCGATTTAATTTTCGGTAAACCCCATTTATCCGGTTTTCCTTGGAATATCATTGATCCCATGGTAATTTCTCTACCGATTGGGTTAGTCGTGATGGTACTGGTAAGCTTGGTAACCAAGCCTTTTAAAAAGGAGCACTTGGAAAGATGTTTTGAAGGGATAAGCGAGCATATTTAGTTTAAAGTAACATGCCATAGGCATCACCTCCCCCACAGGAAAGCAACCAACTGCAAACGGCAACTCTTGTCAAATTGCAACAAAACCCATGCAAACCTGCATGGGCTTTTTGTTTTAATGTGTTTTCACAGTATTTGTCTGTATTGCCCCTGCCTTATGAAGCAAAAGGAACCGCCCCTCTATGCTTCTTATCGAGCAATCTTATCCTCCACT
>CAZCQT010000013.1:0-16175 GCA_964500905.1 uncultured Moorellales bacterium | reverse complement strand
CATTGGCTAAAGATAATGGAACTAGGAATTTCCAATTAAAAGCCATCAAGTGGTCAATCCTAATTCGTGGAAAGGTCCAGCGAATCCACATATAGGCACCAATCATCACATAAACCTTAATCATAAACCAAAGCCAGGATGGCAACCAAGGCCCCTGGGGACCTCCCAAAAATAAAGTTGCCGCTATAGCTGAAACAGCAATCATATTTGTATACTCCGCCAGAAAAAACAAAGCATACCGCATTCCGCTGTATTCGGTAAGAGGACCGGCAATAAGCTCCTGCTCCCCTTCCGGCAAGTCAAAGGGCTGCCTGTTTAGCTCTGCGGTAGATGCAATAAAATAAATTAAAAACGCTATTGGTTGAAGCACAACAAACCAAATTGTTTTCTGAGCTGCCATAATATCCGAAATCTTCAAAGAACCCGTCATCATAATAATACCCAGCAAAGAAAAAACTATCGGCAATTCATAACTGACCATTTGAGCAACGGAACGCATACTGCCAAAAAGGGAGTATTTGTTATTGGATCCCCAACCGGCCATTAAAAATGCAATGACTCCGGTGGATGAAACAGCAATAAAATAAAAAATACCAATATTTAAATCTACAGCTATCATCCCAAGCCCGAAAGGAACTATAGCAAAAGCCATAATCGCCGGAACCATTACTAAAAGCGAAGCGACTATAAAAACCCACTTATCCGCCGCATTGGGAATAACATCTTCTTTGCCCAAAAGTTTTAAAACATCAAGAACCGTCTGAAATAAGCCCCGGGGGCCTACTCTATTAGGTCCCAAACGTTGCTGGATATAGGCCGACAACTTACGCTCCAAATACACCAAGTAAATTACGTTAACCAGTACAAAGACTATAATAGTTACTAAAAAAATTAAAGTCATAATAGATTCAACTGCCATAGTTGATAATCCCATACCGGTAAACCAATTGCGTAGTGCACCGGAGATATTGACAAAAAAGTTTTCCATAGCCTTCTCCCCTACACTAATTTTTTATCGATCTACTTCACCTAAAATAAAATCAATAGAAGCAATCGTTGTAACAACATCTTGAACCATTAAGCCAGTACACATTTCCGGTAAAGCCCCTAAATTAACAAAGGAAGGGCCATGAATATGGATTCTGTAAGGCTTATTAGAACCGTCACTGGCTATAAAATATCCCAAAAGCCCTTTTGAACCTTCAATCTGATGGTAAATTTCTCCCTTAGGAGGCCTGATAACCTTTGGTATTTTAGCTTGGATGGGACCATCAGGAAGATTTTCAATGGCTTGCTCCAAAATCCTTAGGGATTGCTTCATTTCCTCAATCCTAATAACAAAGCGATCGAAACTATCGCCATTATAGAAAACCGGAATATCAAAATCAAATTTTTCATAAATACCGTAAGGAGTAACTTTTCTTAAATCGTAGTCAACCCCGGCAGCTCTTAAATTTGGCCCGGTTACACCATAAGCCAATGCTTTTTCTGCAGTTAGTACACCTACGCCCTTGGTTCTGGCAATAAAAATTTCATTGCCTGTTACAATGTTGTCATACTCTTCAAAAGAAGCAGGCATACTGTCAATAAATTTTTTCAGCTCAGGAATAAATTCCTGATTAAGATCCTCCATAACTCCACCAACTCTCATATATGCCGGAGTCATGCGAGCACCCGCTACCATTTCAAACAGATCTAAAATTTTCTCCCTATCCCTAAAACAATACATCCAAGGCGTAAAACCACCTAAATCTAAGGCAAAGCTCCCTATCATTACCAAATGGCTAGCTATTCTTTGCAGCTCTGCCATTATAATGCGGATAAATTCCGCTCTTTCAGGCAGCTCCACTCCCATCAATTTTTCCACTGCTTGTACGTAGCCCAATTCGTTCAACATAGCTGCGGCATAATCCAAGCGATCAGTATATGGTAAAAATTGCGGATAGGTTCTGGCTTCAGCCAGCTTTTCCATTCCTCTGTGGAGGTAACCAATTACGTTCTCCATGTTTTGAACATATTCCCCATCCAGGACCAAAATAGCACGATAAACCCCGTGTGTACTGGGGTGCTGGGGGCCCATGTTAAGCGTTAGCTCCTCAGTTCTTAAAATCTTGTCCTCTGCAATTGACATTAAAACACCTCCTTATTGACCTTATTTCCTGCGAGATTTTGTAATATAATTCTTACGCAGAGGATGTCCTTCAAAGTCTTCAGATAGCAAAATTCTAGTTAAGTTAGGATGTCCATCATAAATAATGCCAAACATATCAAAGGCTTCCCTTTCCTGAACATCAGCTGCAGGCCAAAGCTCGGTAATTGAAGGTAGCCAAGGCTCTTCCCCTGAGACATCAACTTCTATCCTCAATAAACGATAAGGTTTCCATGACATTAAATGATAAATACCTCTATAATTACCTTCTTCCAAGTCAATGGCTGTTAAATCAGTTAAAAAATCCAGGCCGTGCTCATCCTTTAATTCTTTTGCTACTTGAAAAAAAAGATGATCTTTGACACGAATGGCAGCATCTAAACTGTCCTCCACTTTTACCAGGTAACCTTCATATTTTTCCGTTAATAAAGTGATAATTTCATCCAAAGAAATTGTTTTATCCATGAGCTTCCATCACCACTTTCGGATTTTTAACTTTTTCCCTTAAGGTCAACAAAGCGTCAATAAGGGCTTCCGGTCTAGGCGGGCAACCCGGCAAATAAACATCCACCGGCAAGATAGTATCCGCACCCGGAACTACATGATAAGAATCTGCAAATGGACCCCCACTAATAGCACAACTGCCCATAGCAATAACATACTTTGGCTCGGGCATTTGATCAAAAATTCTTTTTACCAAAGGAGCCATTTTATCTGTTATAGTACCTGCTACAATCATTAAGTCCGCTTGTCTGGGTGATGGTCTAAAAACCTCATAACCAAAACGGGCTATATCATATCTGGCACCACCGGCAGCCATCATTTCAATGGCACAGCAAGCAAGTCCGAAAGTAACAGGCCAAAACGAATGGGCCCTTGCATAATCTAATGCTTGGTCAACAGTTGTCATGATAATATTCTTCTTAACTTGCTCTTCAATGGGGTCTATCTTTTCCAGATTATTGCTGTTTACTGCCATTCCAATGCCCCCTCCTTCCATGCATACCATAAACCAACAACTAAAATTCCTATAAAGACTACCATTTCAATAAATGCAAAAAGTCCCATGCGTTGGAACTCAACTGCCCATGGATATAAAAAGATGGTTTCCACGTCAAAAATCAAAAACGCCAATGCATACATAAAATAACTGATTTTAAACTGTACCCATGTTGGCCCCTGAGTTTCAAGGCCACATTCATAAGTTGATAACTTCTCCGGCGAGGGCTTTTTAGGTCTTACCCAACCAGCAACCACAAGTACAATTATACCAAATAAGAGAGCCACAATTAGAAAAATGCCCAGAGCCAAGTATTGTTCCATTGTCATTTCCCTCCTTTCTTAAGTGAAAATACTTTACAAAACAGTTGCAATTGCATATAACAACAACTGAATTTCAACTTGATGAAGTGAAAAACTTATCAGGATATATAAATAATCCGTGCCGATATTTCATAAAAGCAATGAGTGTCCCTGCTCATTATGACTGAAATTCATAGCTTTTTCAACACCTAGAAAGCTGGAAATACCTTTAGCGTATGCGGCACAAACATAATAACTATTCGACATAACCAAACAATTACCTGCATCAAGTAATTAATATTTATTACCCAAACATTGGCTGACGTAGGCCCGTATCATTCGTAATTCTCAAAAAAATAGCCCTAAACCAATCCACTATATTACCCCTTTAAAGGTTTGTCTGTGAACAGGTGAAGAACCAATTAATTTTATGGTATTTAAATGTTCTTTAGTTGGATAACCCTTATGCTTAGAAAAACCATAAGCGGGATACTTTAAATGCAGCTCCTCCATTAACTTATCTCTTGCTACTTTAGCAATTATTGACGCTGCTGCAATTGAAGCAGAAATACTATCTCCTTTTTGAATGGCAATCTGGGGTAAAGCAAATTCAGGAATATCAAATCCATCAACCAAAACTATCTTAGGCTTGGTGGCTAAACCGGCTACTGCCCTTTTCATTGCCAAAAAACTGGCATTATGTATATTGAGACGATCAATTTCCTCTACCGTTGCCCAGCCTATGGACCAGGCAATTGCTTTTTCTTTGATTAGTGCGGATAGTTCGATTCTTACTTTAGCTGCAATTTTTTTTGAATCATTTAAACCCGGTAAATAAGTTTTGGGATCCAAAATTACCGCCGCTGCTGTTACCGGTCCTGCCAGAGGGCCTCGACCGGCCTCATCAACTCCGGCAATTAAGTAATCGGGACTGCCTAATCTTTTTTCCCATAAAAACAGCCCCTCGAGTCTTTCCGCTTCGGCTTTTCTTTGCTGCTGCTTTATTTGTAATTTCTGGTAAAGCTTCTTGGCCGTAAGCCTTTCATCCAGGGCTAATTTTTTCATGAACTCTTCCGGCAAAGCTTCTTCCACTTGCAATAACTTTTTTAATTCAGCTACTGTTCCCAAAGATTCCATACGCTTCCTGCTTTCCTGAATTGTTTAAAAACCCAAAAAGAACAAGTCGGATAGTTTCACATTATTATTTGACCATCAATACTTAAAATCCTTTTTAAAATATAAGATTATTTTATTTTGGCGGGTATTCTAATGTCAGCTTCCCCAAACTGCCTCTCCTGAACTCCAGCAATAAACGGTTGGCCGTTTTCTCCAAATCGACTACCCCGCCTGCCTTTAAAAGTCCCCACCTTTTTCCTAGGGTTTCTAACTGTTCCGGTGTTGTTATACCTTTATCAAGGTTTTTTATTTCATAAACATCTTTCAGTATATTGATTTGCCTTGCTTGCATCATTGCTAAAAGCCTTTGAGCTATCTCTATTTGCTCATAGATCTCTTTTCTGATGGAGCCGGTTAAGGCCAGCATAAAGCCTGTATCCGGGTTTACAAATTTTGGCCACAGTAATCCCGGAGTATCTAGCAACTCCAAACTTTTACCTACCTTATACCATTGATTTCCTTTTGTTACGCCGGGCTTATTCTCCGTCCTTGCCCTACTTTTACCAATAAGATTATTGACTAAGGTTGATTTTCCCACATTAGGAATACCTACAACCATAATTCTTTTTGCCCTGGGGTTTATTCCTTTTTTGAGCCTTGCATTACTGTCCTTACTGGGTAATTGCTCAATCATTTTAACCAGTTTTGTTGTTTCTTTCGAATGAGAGGAAAGGGCAATGGCTTGCAACTCATTTTGGACAAGATAATCAATCCAAAGCAGATTACCCTTTTGATTTGCCAAATCAGCTTTATTTAACACTATAATCCTTTGCTTTTGCTTTAACAATTCCACCAAATCCGGGTTGCTCGAACTTACAGGTATCCTGGCATCTCGTAACTCTAAAACAATATCAATTAGTTTGATTTGTTCCCTCAATAAACGTTTTGCCTTCGCCATGTGGCCGGGATACCATTGGATTTCCATAAAAACACCTACCTTACAGCACCAATTCTGGACAAAGGCCAAAATGTGGCAATCGCTCTTCCTTTTATCAAATCACGGGCTAGAAAGCCCCATACTCTACTGTCTTGACTATTATTTCTATTATCACCCATCATAAAATAACTGTTTTCGGGAACAAGAATCTTTTGAAAATCAGGATAAACCAGATCAGACGGCAAATAATTTTCTATTAATGGGTCACCATTAATATATACCTTAGAATCAAGGATTTCTACAGTCTCACCCGGCAAACCTATAACTCTTTTAATGAAATCCTGAGAAGTATCTAATGGATACCGAAAAACAATTACCTCTCCCCTTTCCGGATTCTTAAAATAATTATTTAATTTATTTACAAGAATTTTGTCACCTACCATTAGTGTAGGCTCCATAGAACCGGAAGGAATATAAAAAGGCTGAATTAAAAAGGTTCGTATTACCAAGGTTAAAATAATTGCAATACCTAATATTTCGATCCATTCCCAAATAATATTTTTCTGCTTTGCTTCCATCTTCCACACCTCGATACCAAGCAAAAGAGGACTGACAAAGTCAGTCCCTTTTTTTAGTTTCTTTCTTTAATCCTGGCAGCCTTTCCTACCCGATCCCTTAAGTAATAAAGCTTCGCTCTCCTGACCTTACCTCTTCTGGTCACTTCAATTTTATCAACACGAGGTGAATGTACGGGAAAAATTCTCTCTACCCCCACCCCATAGGACATACGCCTTACAGTAAAGGTTTCTTGCAAGCCACTGCCTCTGCGACGAATCACAACGCCTTCAAAAACCTGAATTCTTTCCCTTGTACCTTCAACCACTTTAACGTGAACCCTGACAGTATCCCCGGGTCTAAATTCAGGAATATCATTTTTCATCTGTTCTTGGCCTAATGCTTGAATAATATCCATGCTAAACCTCCTTTCCACTAAAGCTTTTCACAAACCATGCAAAACTCATTCAAAAAGTTATGCGAGCTTTCTATAATTACCCTTTAAAAAATTCTTTTAATAAATCCGGACGTCTTTCTTTGGTTCTTTTCATTGCCTGATCCCGGCGCCACTCTTCGATCCTTTTGTGATTTCCGGACAAAAGAACTTCAGGCACTTCCAAACCTCGAAACTCCCGAGGCCTGGTATATTGAGGGTATTCAAGCAATCCACGATTAAAACTTTCTTCAAATAAGGATTGCTCAGTTCCCAGAACACCGGGCAAAAGTCGAGTTATAGCATCAATAAGTACCAAAGCACCTAATTCTCCACCAGTCAAAATAAAATCACCTATGGAAACCTCATCCGTCACCAAGTGACTGCGAACCCTTTCGTCAACCCCTTCATAGTGACCACAAATTAGAATTAATTGTTTCTCCTGTGCCAACTCCGAGGCCAGCTTTTGATTAAACACCTTTCCCTGGGGGCAAAGCAAAATAGTACGAGGTTTTTCATTTATTTCCTGATTACCTGCAATAGCTTCCCATGCTCTAAAGATAGGTTCCGGTTTTAAAACCATACCCGAACCTCCCCCAAAGGGGTAATCATCAACCTGTCTGTGTTTATCAGAAGCGTAATCCCGGAAATCGGTCAAAATTACTTTTAGTAAACCTTTATTGATGGCTCTTTTAATAATGCTTGTTTCCAATGGGCTGACAAACATTTCCGGAAAAATTGTTAAAACATCAATCCGCATAACTTAACCCCTAATCTACTAACCCCGGCAATAGATGCACAATAATTTTCCTGTTTTCCAAATCAATTGTTTGCACGCATTCTTTAAGGGCAGGAATAAGAATTTCTTTATTGCTGTCAGGGTGCATGACTCGGTACACATCATTTGAGCCAGTTTGAAAAATTTCATGGAGATCACCTAAATATTGCCCCTCCTCTGTAAAAACGGGCAGTCCCAGAAGCTGAAAAATATAATAGCTTCCTTTTGGTAAAGGCATCACTTCATTAGAGGGTATTTTAATCAAGCAATCGCGAAATTTTTCAGCTATCTTCATATCTGATACTCCTTCTAAACCAAGGATCAGCCACTTATTATGCAATCGTGAAGAACAGATTTTGTATTTTGTAAGCCCTGTTTGTTCTTCAAAGTAAACCTCTGAACCCTCCTGAAACCTTTCCGGAAAATCCGTTAAAAGCATTACCTTTAACTCGCCCTTGTTACCTTGAGTCGTTAATACTTTGCCAACTGAAATAAAAGAGTTTTCTCCCATCTTGTTTTTCACCTGCTCTACCCTTGCACCTGAAATCTAATTATTTATAAGCTCTTTAAACTATTTCCACCATTACCTTTTTGCTTTCCCTTGTGGAGGCTGCTTTAATAACTGCTCTGATTGATTTAGCTATTCTGCCCTGCTTTCCAATTACTTTTCCCATATCCTCCTGAGCAACTCGCAACTCAAGGGTTATTGATTTTTCATCTTCAACAACACTCACATTTACCTCATCAGGATTGTCAACAAGAGCTTTGGCAATTCCTTCGACCAGTTCCCTCACTTGTAGCCCCCCTATTCAAAATTTGATAATCGGCTATGCTTCTTTGGCATCAGCTATGGCCTGCAATACACCGGCCTTCCTAAATAAGGCCTTGACCGTTTCTGAAGGCTGGGCACCACTATTAACCCATTTAACAGCCTTCTCAGTATCAATTTTAATTATTTCCGGCTGGCTTATTGGATTATAGTAACCAATTTCTTCTATAAAACGTCCATCCCTGGGAGATCTAGAATCTGCCACTACTACTCTATAAAAAGGAGCCTTCTTTCCCCCCATTCTACGCAATCGAATCCTAGTTGCCAAAAATTTCACCTCCTTAAATGTTTAATCTATATCTAAAGGCTGCCACTATTTAAATAATGGCAATTTATAGCCGCCTTTTTTACTCCTTTTACCTGTGGGAGCAAGATCCCCAAGTTGCTTCATCATCTTTCTCGCTTCCCCAAATTGCTTTAGAACCTTATTAACATCTTGAACCCTTGTACCGCTTCCCTGGGCAATTCTTTTTTTACGGCTCCCATTAATAATTTCCGGCTTTCTTCTTTCTTTGGTTGTCATCGATTGAATGATTGCCTCAACCCTCTTTAATTCTTTTTCATCCACTTGCATATTTTTCAACTGCTTCGCTTGGCCCATACCCGGTAACATGCCCAGCAAATCTTCCAGTGGACCCATTGATTTCATCTGATTTAATTGATCCAAAAAATCCTCCAAGGTGAACTCATTTTGGCGAAGTTTTCTTTCCATTTCCTTTGCTTTTTCCCTATCCACCCCTACTTGAGCCTTTTCAATTAAGGTAAGAACATCTCCCATGCCAAGGATTCTGGAAGCCATACGATCTGGGTGAAAAGGTTCCAATGCATCAAGTTTTTCCCCCATGCCGGCAAATTTTATGGGTCTCCCGGTTACTGCTTTAACAGATAATGCAGCACCACCACGGGTATCACCATCCAGTTTAGTCATAATAATCCCATCCAGACCCAGTGCCTTATGAAAATTATCTGCAACTGCTACCGCATCCTGACCTGTCATGGAATCCACTACCAACAGAACCTCATGGGGCTTCACTTTTGCCTTGATATCTCTCAATTCCTGCATTAGCTCTTCATCAATGTGAAGCCTGCCCGCTGTATCTAAAAATACCAAATCATTGCCACTTTTTTTGGCCTGACTAACTGCAGCTTCCGCAATACGTACTGGGCTGACTTTGTCACCCAGAGACACTACCGGTATTTCTAATTGTCCGCCAAGTACCTCTAACTGCTTAATAGCGGCCGGCCGATAAATATCACATGCTGCCAACAAGGGCCGCCTTCCTTGCTTTTTAAAATAATTGGCCAATTTCCCTGCCGATGTAGTTTTGCCTGCACCTTGCAAACCGACCAGCATAACAATAGTAGGGGGTTTTGAGGCCAATACTATTTTATTTTGGCTTCCGCCCATCAACTGAGTCATTTCTTCATTTACAATTTTTATTACTTGTTGAGCAGGTGTTAAGCTTTCCATCACTTCAATACCGGTTGCTCTTTCTGTCACAGCCGCTATGAAATCTTTTACTACTTTATAATTAACATCTGCCTCCAGCAAGGCTAATCTTACTTCACGCATTGCTTCTTGCACATCTTTTTCGGAAAGCTTTCCTTTGCCCCGAAGCTTTTTAAAGGTGCTTTGTAATCTTTCAGTTAAATTGGAAAAGGCACTCATTATTCCCCTCCTTTTATTAATAACCAAATTTTAAAAGCTCATCAAGTAAATCTAGTATTTGTCTTTTTTCCAACTCATTAAGTTCAGATAAAGAAATTAATTTAATTAGCTTTTCTACACATTCCTGTTGTCTGAAATGATAAGACAAGTAACCCAGTTTCTCCTCGTATTCCTCTAATGTTACCTGGACTCTTTTAAGTAAATCGTAAATAGCTTGCCTGCTTACTCCAGTTAAGTTAGCAATTTCTCCCAAAGACAAATCCTGATGATAGTAGAGCTCCATTATGTTTTTTTGTTTTGGAGTTAATAAATTTCCATAAAAATCATATAGCCATACAGTTCGCACTAACTTATTTAACATAATTTCAACTCCGTGTAAAGTATTTTTCCTTTACACTTGAGAATTGTACTTTAAAAACATTTGCTTGTCAATAGCTAACTGATAATACGCAGGAATGTTTCTTCTGCCTTGCGGTAAATCTCCTCTTCGTCCATTTTAAGTGCCCTACCTTGTTCAATTAATATCTCTCCGTTGACTATTACTGTTTTTATATCTCCCGGCTGGGCAGAGTAAACTAAATGGGCTATGGCATTGTGTTGAGGATAAAAATGAGGCTGGTTATAATCAACCAGAATTAAATCTGCCTTATAACCTTTTTTTAAAATGCCAACTTTAGTAAGCCCTAATGCTTGGCCACCATTTTTAGTAGCCATGGTAAGAGCTTGGTAAGCACTAATCGCCGTTGGATCAAAGCGTTCAACTTTGTGCAGTAAGGCTGCCATTCTCATTTCCCCAAACAATTCTAAGTTATTGTTGCTGGCAGGCCCATCAGTACCTAAGGCCACTATTACGTTTTTCTCCAAAAAATCCGGCACCGGTGCCACACCACTGGCAAGCTTCATATTGCTTTCTGGGTTGTGTGCCACTTTCACATTATATTTTCCTAAAATATCTATTTCTTTTGGTTCCAGATGCACACAATGAGCCGCCAAAACCGGCAACTCAAATAAACCTAAGTATTCCATCAATTCCACGGGGGGCTTACCATATTGTTTTTTAATGTTTATAATTTCATCCCTTGTCTCGGCCAAATGAATATGTATTCCTGCCTTCAATTTTTTTGCCTCATCCATTATCTCACCTAAAAATTCAGGTAAACAAGTATAAGGAGCATGAGGACCGAACATAACCGTAATTCTATCATCATCATAGCCATGCCATTTGTGAAATAAATCAGCAGCCTCTTTGAGGGCTGCTCCAGATCCATCTCCACCCGTAAGGCCCCGTGCCAAAGAGGCACGAATCCCGCTCTCGACCACTACCTTTGCTACCTCGTCCATAAAAAAATACATATCTGCAAAGGTGGTCACACCTGCTTTAAGCATTTCCAAAACACTTAGTTTTGTACCCCAGTAAACATCTTCCTTTGTCAGTTTTGCCTCTAATGGCCAAATTCGGTTCTCCAACCATTCCATTAAAGGAAGATCATCGGCATAACCCCTAAACAAAGACATGGCAGCATGAGTATGGGCATTTATAAATCCGGGCATGGCAATCATGCCCTTGGCATCAATAATTCGACTGGGGTTGAAATTTTTATCTATTGTTGAGGGTTTCCCAATGTGTATAATTTCATTGCCTTCAATTCCAATTTCCCCTAAAAAACTGCTTTCCTGCTCGTCATAACAATCTTTCTCCATTGTAACCAGAAGACAATTTTTAATTAGCAATTTTCCCATTTGCCTGCCTCCTCTCCTATTCTTCTACCCCAAACAAAGCCTGTACAAATTCCTTTTCTTCGAATGGCCTGAGATCTTCAATTCCTTCCCCCACTCCAATAAATTTTACGGGGATTCCCATCTGATCAGCTAAAGCGATAATAACCCCTCCTTTGGCAGTACCATCAAGTTTTGTCAAAACTATACCTGTTACATTAGTTACCTCTTTAAACACTTGTGTTTGTGACAAAGCATTTTGGCCGGTAGTAGCGTCTAAAACTAATAACACTTCATGGGGGGCATTCGGCAGTTCTCTTTGTAAAACGCGAAAAATCTTGTTAAGTTCATCCATCAAATTTTTCTTGTTCTGCAACCGACCAGCCGTATCAATTATTAGCACATCGGTTTGTCGGTTTAACGCTGCTTGAAGTGCATCAAAGGCTACCGCGGCAGGATCGGAACCCTCTTGATGTTTTATCAACTCCGCACCACTCCTGCTAGACCAAACTTCCAACTGCTCTATGGCGGCAGCCCTAAAGGTGTCCCCGGCAGCCAACAAAACTCTTTGGTTTTTTTGCTTGAAATTGGCCGCTAATTTTCCAATGGTGGTTGTTTTCCCTGCACCATTTACCCCAACCATCATAATTACAGTTAAGCCATCCTTATTTATATTAAGGTCTTTTTCGCCCAAGGCTAATATGTTTTCGATCCCCTCCATTAAAATACCTTGAACCTCTTCCGCTTTTTTAAGCTTGTTTTCTTTTGTCAACCGCCTTACATTTTCTACTAGTTTTAGGGCTGTTTGCACCCCAACATCACCTTGGATTAAAATCTCTTCTAACTCATCATATAACTCATCTGTAATCTCTTTATTGCCTACCAGCACCTCATTTAACCTGTCAACAAGGCCTTCCCTGGTTTTTGATAACCCACTTTTCAATCTATGGAAAAAAGACAAAATTAAAACTCCTTCCTTCCAGCCTGACTTTTTATTTTGAGGATATTAACATACTTCTTTGCTGGAATTCATTTTTACTGATATCAAACGGGAGATACCTAATTCTTCCATGGTTACACCATAAAGGGCATTGGCTATTTCCATAGTCCCCTGACGGTGGGAAATTAAAATAAATTGAGTTTCGGTAACAAATTCCCTCAAATATTTTGCAAATCGATCCACATTGGTTTCGTCTAGGTTAGCATCAATTTCATCCAAAACACAAAATGGGCTGGGCTTGATTTTTAATAAAGCAAATAGCAAGGCGATAGCAGTCAGTGCTCTTTCCCCTCCAGATAAAAGAGATAGGTTTTGCATTTTTTTACCCGGTGGCTGTGCAATAATTTCTATACCACTTTCCAAAACTGCCTCTTTATCCGTTAGCTCCAACGAAGTTTTTCCCCCTTCAAATAGATAGGCAAATACTTGCTGAAAAGCAATCTCCACTTTTTCGAAAGTTTCCAAAAACCTTTGTTTCATAATTTTATCCATCTCAGCAATTATTTGATAAAGGCCCTCCTTTGCTTTTAACAAATCTTGCTGCTGCAATGATAAAAATTGGAATCTATCCTTTTGGCGATCAAATTCTTCGATAGCCAAAGGATTAATGACACCTAAATCAATAATTTGTCCTTTAAGTTCCCCCACCCGCTCCAGTGCAGCTCGCTTTGAAGCTAGCTGTACTGTTTTTTCTTTTGCTTCCTCTAAGGTTAATTGAAACTTTTCCCACAATTTTTCAAGCCCATTACTAAGCTCAAGCTCAAAACGTGTTTTTTGCATTTCAAATTGATAATGCTCTTTCCTTGTCGTTTCCAAGTCTTTTTCGCTATCTTTTAATTCCTTCCCCAGTGTTTGAAATTCATCTGATACGGCGGCTTTCTCAGCCTCCAGCTGCCTTTTAATTTTAGCAACCCTACCTTCGTCTTCCAATAATGAGCCCCTTTTATCCTTCAAAGCGGATAACTCATCTTTTAGTACTACCCTTCTGCCTTCCAGTTTTTCTAATTCAGCCTGCAACCTTGCCAAATTTCCCACCAAATCCTTTTTGTTCTGATTATAGTAAACTAGAAAGCTTTCTAGGGCTTTTTGTTTTTCCTTTTGGGAAGCCAACTTGATTTTCTCTTGTAATAATTGACTTTCCAAATCTAAAATCTCCCTAGCTATGGTTTCTCCACATCTTTTCTGGGAGTTTATTTGCTCCAGTATAGCTTCTTTTTTTACTTTCTCCATTTTATATAAATTTTCTAATTCTAAAATCTCCCCTTTAATGACTTCCTCCTTTGCAAAAAACTGCTTTGCTTCAAGCAACTGATACTCCAAGAGGTTGTCCTCTTTAACTAAATCCCCTTCCACTCTTTCTTCTAAAAGTTTCTGGTTTTGCAAAAACAAATCCACGGCATGCAATTGGTTTTTAATCTTTTCTTGATTTTCCCCAAGGGAACTAAGTTTATCCTTTAGCAATAAACTTTTTGCTGTTAAAGCTTTTTCTTGATCCTCGAAAAATTGCAATTCCTTTTTCTCTTCCTCTATTTCACGTGTTCTGCCTAAAATATTATTGGCAATTTTTTTACTGCTACCTCCGGTTAAGGAGCCACCCGGGAAGAAAATATCTCCGTCTAATGTAACTATCTTTAGGGAAAACCTACTTTGCTTAGCTAAAGCTGTACCTGCAACCAGATCTGTAACTACCACGATGGAGCCCAAAAGATATTCCAAAACTACCTGCATGTTATTTTCGATTCCCACTAAATCCGTTCCCAATCCCAAAACCCCCGCCTGACCCAAAAGGGAATACATTTCTTTGGATAATTTACGAGGCTGCAAACTGGGCAAAGGTAAAAAGGTTGCTCTTCCCGCTTTTTTATATTTAAGCCATTCAATCGCCTTTTTAGCTTGTTCTTCACTTTCTACCACCAAAAACTGCAGGGCATTACCCAAAACCATTTCTATAGCTTTTTCATACTGAGAGGGTACCTTAAGCATTTCTCCAACTACGCCAATTATTCGTATTGTATCGGATTTTTTCGTGTTTTTAAGCAAGGAAGAAACGCCAAATTGATACCCTTCAAAGCTTTCTTTCATTTCTTGCAAAACCCTTAATCTTGAAAGAGAAGTGTAACGGTTTTTTTGGACCTCATCTATTTCTTGTTCCAGTTTTTTTAGTTGTTCCCAAACCGATGCTTTAGCTATTTCTTGCTCATTATATTCCTGTTGGTATTTTTCAATTAAGCTTTTATTGCTTACTCGTTCCTGCTTGATTTTGGTTAACTCTATTGTCAATTTATCTTTTTGGGCTTGATGTTCATTTTTAAACTTTTCAAGATCGGCTTTTTGCTGGTTTAAATTTTTTAATTCAAACTGGAGTTCCATTTGTTTGTTACGAAAAGAAACCAGCTGTTGTTCAAGATCAAATAATAAATTTTTAAATTGCTCCTCTTCTTTCTGCAGTTCCTCAATTTCCGCTTGATAAACTACCAGTTTTTTTTCATCATTTCTTACCTGTTCGTCCAAAGGAGTATTAATGGCAATTAAATTATCCAGTTGTTTTTGTTCTCCGCCATAACTTTCTTCCAACTCTTTGATTTTTGCTATGTACATCTCTTTTTCTTGAAAAATAGCGTTATTTCTTTCTATAATAGTATCAAGACGATCATCGAGTAGTCTAATCTCACTCTCGTTTTTTTGTATTTCACCTTGCAAGGAAAAAATTTGCTGCTGATATTGTCTTTCCTGATCCTCAATCTTTTCTTTTGCCAGCTGCACTTCCGACCACTTAGCTCCTAATAAAGACAGTTTGCTTTCCTTCTTTAAAAGACTGTTGGACATTTCTTTTTCTTTGCCAAAAATATTCTTTTGTTGATTCTCCATTTTTGAAAGATCAAGGCAAATCAAACTTAGTTCCAATTGCTCCAATTCTTCAACAAGAAGACTATGCTGCTTTGTTTTTTCCGCCTCTCCTTTTAGTGGATCTAAATTTTGCCCCAATTCATAAAGTAAATCCTGAATCCGATCTAAATTAACTTGAGTTGATTCCAGTTTTCTTGCGGCATCTGTTTTTCTGTTACGATAACGAACAATGCCGGCGGCCTCTTCAAATAAAGATCTTCTTTCTTCCGGGCGGGAACTTAAAATTGCATCCACTTGGCCTTGACCGATAATAGCAAATGCTTCTTTACCTATTCCCGTATCATGAAACAGTTCCTGAATATCCTTTAGCCTACAGGGAGCTTTATTAATTAAAAACTCACTTTCCCCGGAACGATATACCCTTCTACCGATTGAAACCTCATTAAATTCTAGGGGCAAAACACCGGAAGTATTATCAAAAAGCAAAGATACATTCGCCATACCCAAGGGACGACGATTCTCACTACCACTAAAGATAATATCCTCAAGCTTGGTACCTCTCAAGGTTCTGATATTTTGTTCTCCTAAAACCCAGCGGATGGCATCACATACATTAGACTTGCCACTACCGTTTGGACCAACTATGCAGGTAATACCCGGTTCGAATTCCAAAGTGGTTTTGTCCGCAAAAGATTTAAAGCCATGAATTTCTAACGATTTCAGATACAAATTTGCTACCCCCAACGAAAGTAAACTTTCACACTTCTATATTTTAACATAGGGTAGTTAAGACAACAATAGCCGGAGGCTGAAAGCCGAAGGCCTTGATATAATCCATTCGTAT
>CAZCQT010000012.1:17037-17590 GCA_964500905.1 uncultured Moorellales bacterium | reverse complement strand
CGGTGAAGAAACGATTATTGCCCGTGTAGGTGAAGGAATTGTAACCACCGTAGGCTCGTCGGAAACCCACAAGCATGTTCTGGAAAACCCGGATTCCATTTCTAAAACTGTATTGAATAAGGGGTTAGATGCAGGCACAGCCTTTGAAATCTTGTCTATTGATATTGCTGATGTAGATGTGGGAAGAAACATTGGTGCACAATTACAAACCGATCAGGCAGAAGCCGATAAAAGAATTGCCCAGGCTAAGGCCGAAGAAAGAAGAGCGATGGCCGTAGCGGTAGAGCAAGAGATGAAGGCTACCGTACAGGAAATGCGGGCGAAGGTTGTAGAAGCCGAAGCTGCAGTTCCCTTGGCAATGGCAGAGGCCCTCAGAGAAGGTAATTTGGGCGTAATGGATTACTATAATTTACAAAATATTTTAGCGGATACTCAAATGAGAGATTCTATCAGTAAATCAGGAGCAGAAAAAACTGAATCCCTCGATAAGGATCCCGGCACAAAGGGTAAATAGTGTTTAACACATCCTTTAGAAAGGGGTGGTAACTTGGAT
>CAZCQT010000012.1:262-17027 GCA_964500905.1 uncultured Moorellales bacterium | reverse complement strand
TGGATTGGATAGGTAGAGTTATCTTTATCCTGTTTAAAGTATTCAAAGCCATGGGTGAAGGTAATAAACAAAAAAGGCAAAAAGAAGCCAGACCACAAGGAACACCCACGCCGGGAAGGACAATCCCCAAGCCGATTCAAAAAAGTTCTCCCCCGGTAACAATGCCGGACTGGGGCTTTCCGTCCATGTTTCCTTTTTTTGAAGAGGAGGAGGTAGTCCAGCCGGTAAAGCCGGCAAAGCCTCCTGAGCCGGTTAAAAGAGTGGTTTCAGGAGAACCGGTGCGTGAGTCCAGACCCTTGGCCGCCTCTCAAAAACATCAAGGACCGCAGAAGCAATCAAGTGAAGAATTTGCTCAGGAAGCGTGGAGTAATTTTGGTTTAAAACAGGCTCAATTGGGTATTATCTATTCGGAAATACTAAGTTCGCCGCGGGCTTTAAGACCATATAGGCCCCGTAGTTATAGAGGTTAAAATATGCGTTGTTTGATTTTTACAGGCGGAGTAATGTTTGATGAAGCCTGGCATAAAAAACAAATTCGGACTAATGATTATTTAATAGCCGCAGATAAAGGAGCGGAACATCTTTTAACCTTGGGATATGTGCCTGATATTGTAGTGGGCGATTTAGATTCCATTAGTGACACTGCTAAAGAAGAGCTAATAGTTCAGGGAGTAAGGTTTGAAATTTCACCAAGGGAGAAAAATGAGACAGATACAGAATTAGCCTTAATTTTTGCTTTGGATTTAAAACCAAGGGAAATAATCTTGTTTGCTGCTTCAGGGGATCGGCTGGATCACTTGTTGGCTAATGTTTTTTTATTGGCGGGATATTTAAACCGGGGAATTCCAATTTATCTGCAAACACCTGTTGAAACTCTATGGTTAACCGATAAGTCTGCTACTTTAACTGGATCTGCGGGTCGGTTGGCATCATTAATGGCGATTAGTCCCAGAGTAGAGAACCTCAGTTTAACTGGTTTTTATTACTCACTGCAAAATGCTACTTTGTATTTTGGCTCTTCATTGGGAATCAGTAATATTTTGCAGGGGAAAGAAGCGAAAATTGAATTTTCCCGGGGAATCCTTCTAATATCTCAACAAATAAAATAAGTGGGGTAAAAAGCCTAGTTTTGTTTCCTGTAACCAAAAAACCCTAACCAGGGCTTTGAAGCTATTGATAAAGCCCGGTTTTGTCATCCTGAGCATTAGCGAAGGATCTAAAAGGCAATGAAAACACTAGACTCTTCAGCCATGCCTCAGAGTGACAAACAAAAAAAGACTACTTTTTCAATGGATCTTAGCAGACTATTTTTCAGCCGTATTTTATCTCAAAAGTGGAGCGTTTTTAGACTAACACAAGCACATTTTGTGTATATGTCTATTTGACGCTCACATAAACCTCTGAGTTGAACCCCCTTTAGCGGGTCTTTTTTTTATCGGTATGCCAAGCCCTCCCTTTGCATAAAAATGTAGGGGAAGGGAGGCTGCTTATGAGAAAAAAGAGAGCCGGTTTAGCAAGAAAAGCTAGAGAAATCCAAATAGGAATAACGGAAATGTTGGAAATGCCCCCGGAAATAGTACTGGATCTGCCTAAATTAATCCTGACCGGCAATCAGGAATTACTGTTACAAAATCATCGTGGAATTATTGAATATAATAACTCCCTGATTCGCGTTAGCGTGAGTTTGGGGCAGATAACAATCAAGGGAGAAAAACTATTATTAAAAAACTTAAAGGCAGATGAAATTTTAATCCGGGGTAAAATTTTAGGATTAACCCTTGAGGAATGAGGTGAAACTGTGCAAATTAAAGATTGGCGAGCCTCATGGCAAGGGTATGTAATTATTTCAATTACAGGCAAGGCACCGGAAAGATTTATTAATTTGGCTATGGTGAACGGCATTTTTTTGTGGGATATATCTACTGTTGATCAAGAAACTTTAGAAGCCAAGGTGGCTATCCATCAATTTAAACAGCTGCGTAAGGTGGCCCGCCTTAGTCATAATAAGTTTAAAATTATTAAAAAGAAAGGCTTGCCTTTTACCCTTAGGCGAGTCGGCAAAAGAAAAGGGTTTTTTTTGGGTTTGGCATCCTTCGTTATAATTTTATATGTTTTTTCAGCCTTTATTTGGTTTGTGGATTGCACCAGTATTGAAGAAACAGAGGTAACAAATGCACAAGTAATTTTAAATTTGGCTTCCGATTTGGGTTTGAAGCCGGGTGCCTTAAAATATAGCCTGAATACTAAAGAAATAGAGAGATTAATGGAGATAAAAATGCCCCAATTGGCTTGGGTTGGAATAGAAATCAAAGGAACCAGAGCAAATATTCGCCTAGTAGAGAAAAAGATGCCTGCTGAGGAGCATTCCTTTACCGGTCCGGGTAATTTAATTGCCATCAAGGACGGGGTAATTTATGAGATATTAGTTATTGAGGGCGAGGGCTTGGTCAGGCCCGGTGAAACTGTAAAAAAGGGTCAGATTCTGATTTCCGGGTTGTTGCATCTGAATACTGATGCGGAAGGGGAGCAGTCGGGAGAAACTAAAACCAAATTTGTCAAATCCCAGGGTGTTGTCAAGGCCAGAGTATGGTATGAGGGGGTTGGGGAAATACCCCTTGTAGAAGAAGGGGAAAAAGAAACCGGCAAAAAGGTCTCGGCAATCCGATTAGTTGTTTTGGATCAAGAAATGAATATAAAAGGTTCTGCTGGTCCCCCCTTTAGCAATTATAAGGAGATAATCACCAGTTATAAACTGCCTAAATGGAGGAATTGGCAATTACCTGTCGAAATAATTAAAATTAGCTATTTGCAAACCGAGCCCTATAGAACGGAAATTGGGGTTTCCCGGGCCCAGGCCCTGGGGTTGAAGCTGGCACGAGAGTCCATAATTAATCAAATTGATCCTGACAGTAAGATTATTGGCAGCTGGGAAACCGTGGAGGAATCTTCTCCCGGGTTGGTTAAAGTAAAGGTAATAGTAGAAGCAATTGAAAACATTGCCGGATTTCAGGCAGTAATAGCTGAATAACGAGTGAGCGTTTAGGTCAAGCGTTTAATTGGATAAACTAGGGGTAGAGCAGTGGTAAAATAAGCTAATTAGGGAGGAATTTACTTGTCAGAGTACCGGGAGGTACAATTTAAAGTGGGAGATAATGGTGATGCAGTTAATGTTTTTGGAGTTGGGGACGAAAACCTACGCTACATTGAAAATATGACTGCTACTAAAATTGTAGCCAGAGGTAATGAGATTCTTATTACCGGCACTGAAAAAGCTGTGGAGCAAACTGAAATTTTATTTCAACAATTAGTAGATTTAGCGAAGGAAGGCAATCCAATTGATATTGCCATGATAAATTATACTTGTAGTGTCTTGGCGGATCAATCGGAGCGGGGTGAAATTGAAGGTTTAACCGAGGCATTATCCGGCGTGATTTATACCACACCAAAAGGGAAAAAAATACGTGCCAAAACCTTGGGTCAAAGAGCCTATATCGAATCCATCAAGAAATTTGATATTGTTTTTGGCATTGGTCCCGCCGGAACCGGAAAAACTTATTTGGCTGTTGTGATGGCAGTCATGGCCTTGAAGAAAAAGGATGTCAACCGAATAATACTTGCAAGGCCGGCAGTTGAAGCAGGAGAAAAGCTGGGATTTTTACCGGGTGATTTACAAGAAAAGGTTAATCCCTATCTAAGACCGCTTTATGACAGTCTTTATGATACATTAGGAATGGACACGGCAGAAAAATATATGGAAAGAACCATTATAGAGATAGCACCCTTGGCCTACATGCGGGGCAGAACCCTTGATGATGCCTTTATAATTTTGGATGAAGCCCAAAACACCACTCCGGAGCAAATGAAAATGTTTTTGACAAGAATTGGCGTAGGCTCTAAGGCTGTGGTAACAGGGGATGTGACTCAAGTTGATTTGCCCAAGGGGCAGCACTCAGGCCTGATTGAGGCTGAAAAGGTCTTAGCAAGAATTGGAGGAATTGATTTTCAGTATTTAACTGATGCGGATGTAGTCAGACATCCCTTGGTTCAAAAAATAATCAGGGCCTATGAAATTTACAACAAGGAAGGTCAAGTGTAAGGAATAGCCCGTATTTTATATTCCCAGACTTGGCGGGATTGGGGGGAGCCCCTTGAAAATATGGTTCAAGGAGCAATTCAATTTAACCTTTAAAAGAGTCTTTGGAAATTTGAATGTACGTTTGGTACTGTATGCATTGTTATTTTATGTGCTATCAGTCCTAGTTTTGGGGATCAGTTTTATGCCCCAGGAACTGGATCTTAAGGAAGATCAGGTTAGCCCCAGGGATGTTTTTGCCAGACAGGGTATGGTTTATGAAAGCGAGGTTTTGACTGAGGCTGCGAGAGAGGAGGCGGCCCAAAATGTAAATCCTACCTACCGAATGGATGCGGCGATCCTAGTAAGTCTGGAAATCAGCGTGAAAGACTTTTTTAGTCGGCTTAAGCTTATACAAAGGGAAGAGGATTTGGACAGAGAGACCAGATTGCTTCTGTTTGGTGAGCTAAACATAGACTTGCCGGAAGGCAACTTGGCGGCATTGGCGGAGACAGAGCCTGAAACCATTGATCTATTAGAAAAAAGGGCATTGGAGCTCTTGAGGGGAGCGTACAGCAAAGGAATCCAGCAAAGGGATTTAGATGAGATTAAAGCAAAGCTGTTGGATCAAGTTAATAGTATTGAAGATGTACCGGCTAAGTTGATTCCGGTGATAAGCCTTATTCTAGGTGAGCTGGAGTACAAGCCTAACTTCTTTTTGGATCCAGCCCTGACTGCTCAAGAGCGTCAGACAGCCAGAGATGCGGTGGCACCGATTCAGGTAAGAGTGCGGCAGGATGAAAAGATTATAGGTATCGGTGATGTTATAACTGCGGCTGATATCGAGGCTATGCAAAAATTGGGTTTATTGCGATCCACATCCTCCTATAATAATGTAGTGGGTTTATCCCTTTTGGTGGCTATTTCCTTTGTCTTGCTTTTATTCTTTTTAAATCAATATAACAAACAGCTTTTAGCAAAGGAATCTCATTTTATCTTGCTTGGTTTGTTATTGATCCTTGGTTTTGTTTTGATTCGCGGGGTCAATGCCATTAATATCGGAGGCACCTCAGAGGTTGCTCAATTAGTGGGTTATCTAACACCTTTAGCGGCAATTACCATGCTGATTACTATTTTATTTGGGGCGAGACTGTCCTTTTTCGTAGGTATGATTTTAGCTGTTTTTACCGGTTTTGCATCTTCAAATCAGCTTCAGTTTGCAGTGGTAGCCTTTGTCAGTTCCATTATAGGTATTTATAGTGTTTCTCGTCTGAGCCAGCGTTCGGATTTGGCCAAGGCCAGTCTTTATATTATGTTAGCCAATATAATGACTATTTTGGCTTTGGGCTTGGTTTTGGATTATAGCTTTACTATGTTTTCGGTAGCCCTGCCAATGGGGATCTTTAACGGTGTTTTATCTTCGGTTTTAACCATCGGTTCTTTGCCCTTTTTTGAAACGGCCTTTAGGATTACAACTACTATTAGTTTACTGGAATTATCTAACCCAAACCAACCTATATTGAAAAAACTGTTGATGGAAGCACCGGGA
The DNA here is from genome assembly GCA_964500905.1 of uncultured Moorellales bacterium. Taxonomy (GTDB): domain Bacteria; phylum Bacillota; class DULZ01; order DULZ01; family DULZ01; genus JBBAFB01. Next base: position 11,406 of record CAZCQT010000012.1, on the reverse strand, counting down.
ACCTATCATCATAGTATTTTAGTGGGTAATTTGGCTGAGGCCGCCGCAGATGCTGTCAAAGCAGATTCCTTATTAGCTAGGGTAGGAGCATACTATCATGACATAGGAAAGTTAAAAAGACCTTACTTTTTTGTAGAAAACCAGCTTTCTTCCGAAAACCCTCATGATAAATTAACACCAACCTTAAGCACCTTAATTATCCTGGCCCATGTTAAGGATGGTTTGGAGCTGGCAAAAGAGCATCGTTTGCCCCAGGTGGTAAAAGACTTTATTGCTCAACATCATGGCACGAGCCTGGTATCCTTTTTTCATGCAAAAGCCTTGAATCAGGCCAATGATGATCGGGATGCGGTACGGGAGGCGGACTTTAGATATGAGGGGCCAAAACCCCAAACAAAGGAAACGGCTATTTTAATGCTGGCAGATTCAGTGGAGGCGGCTGTAAGATCCTTGTCTAAATCAAATCCCGGTAAAATTGAAATGATGGTGAAAAAGGTAATTAAAGACAAGCTAAATGATGGACAATTGGATGAGTGTGATTTAACTTTTAGAGAACTGGATACCATAGCCCAATCATTTATCAAGGTGTTAAGTGGGTTTTTCCATTCCCGTATTGAATACCCTGAACAAATGTTAAAAGAAGCTGAAAGGAGACATAAGGATGTCAATCAGCATAAGCAACCAGCAGGATAAGATTCCTTTTACTAGGGAGCTGGAGGAAACTATCTTGAAGGTTACGGAAATTGTTTTTGCCCGTGAAGCTATTCCCCCTAATTTGGAAGTCGCAATTGTGTTGAGTGATGATCAGAAAATCCGGAAATTAAACAGGGAATATAGGGATATGGATAGCCCAACAGATGTGCTTTCATTTGCCTATCAAGGGGACAACCCTTGGGAGCCGGATTATGACGATCCCTTTCCCGGAGAGGATGCTCTGGGGGATATTATTATTTCCCTGGAAAGGGCAAAATTGCAGGGGGAGGAATTTGGACATTCCTTAGTGAGAGAGCTGGGGTTTTTGGTAGTTCATGGTTTGTACCACCTTTTGGGTTATGAGCATCAGGATCCTGAAGGGGAAAAACTAATGAGAGCCAAAGAGGAAGAGATCCTATCCTTAGTAGGTTTAGGCAGGTAGGGGATGCTATGCTAAAGCAAGGCGGCTGGATTAAAACCTTTCAGTACGCCCTATCGGGCATAAAATGGGTGCTTTTGCATGAGAAAAACTTCAAGGTACACCTTTCTGCGGCCTTTTTTGCAGTTATTTTGGGTTTTCTTTTGAAGATAACAGCTATGGAGTGGTCACTGCTGAGCTTTGCTATTTTTTTGGTTTTATCGCTGGAAATGTTCAACACCTCTTTGGAAAAAGCTATTGATTTGATTACGGGCAAACAACATCCTCTGGCGAAAATTGCGAAGGATGCGGCGGCAGGTGCAGTATTCCTAGCGGCGGTTAATGCAGTTATTATAGGTATTGTTATTTTTGCTAAAAAAATAATAGCTTTTATTTGAAGGCTACATTTTAGAAGATATTAAACAGAGGGGACAAGGCATGGGTAATTTAAAAAAATTTTTTATCGCAGGAATTTTAACCATTTTACCGGTAGCGGCCACTATTTATGTGCTTAATTGGTTGTTTCATATAGCTGACGGTTTTTCCGGTGACTTGGTAGCCCTGATTACGGGTAATCGCATTAAGGGACTTGGTTTGTTAGTTACCTTGTTGATAGTCTTGATTGTAGGCTTTTTTACCACCAATGTGTTAGGGCGAACCTTAATAAGCTGGGCCGACAGGGTGATTAACAGAATGCCTGTAGCAGGAGTTGTTTATCGTACCGTTAAACAGATTTTAGATGCCTTTGGAGGGGAAAACAAAGGCTCTTTTAAAGAAGTGGTTTTAATTGAATATCCCCGTAAGGGTATTTATGCTCTTGCCTTCGTTACAGGGGCCAGCGAGGGAGAGATAGAGGCAAAAACCAAACAAAGATTGATTAATTTATTTGTACCCACAACACCAAACCCAACCTCCGGATTTTTGTTGTTGCTGCCGGAGGAGGATTTAACTTATCTTGAGATGCCTGTGGAGGATGGTATCAAGATGATCATTTCCGGGGGGGTTCTTGTGCCGCCCCCACCCGGTGAAAAAAAGCCCGAGTTAAAGGTTGCCAAGGGAAAAAGAAAGTTGCCTGCTAAATTAGATCAGGTTAAAAAATAATCGCCGGCATTCATTTGGCTTGCCTTGATCAATATATAATTAAGATTTAGAAGGAGGCAGAACAATGGATTATCAAGAATTGTTTCTGAAAGCCAAAGAGGCACGTTTATTGGCCTATGCCCCTTATTCAAATTTTGCTGTGGGAGCGGCTCTTTTAACTACTACAGGTGAGGTTTTTACCGGTTGCAATATAGAGAATGCTTCCTATAGCTTAACTATATGTGCAGAAAGGGTGGCAGTGGCTAAAGCGGTATCTACAGGTTTTAATGAGTTTCAGGCTATTGCTGTTTATGCTGTAGGAGAAGAGCCTGTTAGTCCCTGCGGTGCCTGTCGTCAGGTGTTATTGGAATTTGGCGGCGAAACCGATGTCATCATGGGTAATGCTCAGGGTGTTCAATTAATAATGAAGGTAAAAGAGCTGCTTCCCGCAGCATTTACATTAAGTTCTGATTAGTTTGAGGTGAAATTTGTGAAAGAATATCGTTCCGGCTTTATAGCCCTGGTAGGCAGACCCAATGTGGGTAAATCTACCTTGCTAAATCAGTTTGTGGGTGAGAAAATTGCAATTATGTCGGATAAAGCCCAAACAACCAGAAATAAAATTCAGGGTGTTTATACCGACAAAGAGGCACAAATAATTTTTATTGATACCCCCGGTATTCATAAGCCAAAACACAAACTGGGACAATATATGCTGGATATTACCTATGATACCTTGGATGAGGTAGATTGTATTGTTTATGTGTTTGATGTAAGCCAAAAATTTGGCGGCGGAGAGGAGTTTATTTTAGAGCTTTTTAAAAAAGTAAATACACCCGTGATTTTGTTATTGAATAAAATTGATTTATTACAAAAAGAGCAATTACTCCCCATTATTAGCGACATGAATGAAAAATTTTCTTTTAAAGAGATCATACCCCTTTCAGCTAAAACCGGAGAAAATCTCAGCCATGTATTGGGTATTTTAAAAAACTATTTACCGCAGGGACCCCAATACTACCCGGAAGAGATGATAACGGATCAGCCGGAGGTTTTTTTAATGGAAGAAATGATTAGGGAAAAGGTGTTGCATTTAACTAAGGAGGAAATACCTCATTCTGTAGCAGTAAAAATAGACAATTTAATTGAACGACCAGAAAATACAATTTATCTGGGTGCAACTATTTATTTGGAAAGGGATTCCCAAAAGGGTATTCTAATAGGCAAAAAAGGACAGATGCTGAAAGAAATAGGCACCTTAAGCCGTTTAGAAATTGAAAAATTATTGGGAAGTAAAACCTTTTTAGATTTACATATTAAGGTCAAGCCAAATTGGAGACAAAAAGAGACGGAACTTCGTTTTCTTGGCTATGATAGTAGAGAGCAATAAGTTAAAGATCATTGCCGCTTTTTAGGGTTAGCGGGGAACCAACCTTTCCTGACTCGCTCCTCCTGTTCAATAATTTCATGAATACTCCACAAGCAAGAAAAACCTATTACCCCAATAATAGCGGAAAAAGTCAAATTTTTAATAAACAGGGATAAAAAAATAAAAATCAAACCCGAAACCAGAAAAAACGGCCAAACCTTTTTGCCAATATGGTATTCTGATTTTATAACGATAGGGTGAAAAATACCTATAATCAAAAAAGCAGAAAGACCAATAATAATTCCTTGATAATTCAAGTATATTGCCCCCAATCTTTTTATTTATCTATATTATATCAGAAGTTTAACATGTCTGTTGCTTAATATTGGATATTTTTGTTTTCAACCATCTGCATGGGGTAAACTTAGCAGAGAAAACGTAAATAAGGCGGTTTTATTATGGATGAGCAACACTGGGATCAAGGTGAAACAGAACCATTTCTTGCAGAGGAAGAAGTCCTAAATTATTTTCAAAACGATGCTTTGAACGAGGAAGAATCTGAAGATGAACAGGAGACCAACTCAAGCTTTACCTTGAAAATTGCAGCATTTATAACAGCCTTGGCTTTTTTAGTGATGGCAATGCTTCCGATTTACCAAGCGACTAAAATGCAGCATCCCCCAGCCGAGCTTTTTAAAAAATCAAATGAGTTAAGCAAGCAGCTGGATGAAGATTTACTGAAAGCCATTGTTAAAATACAAGTTACAACGGATAAGCCAGGTATTAACTCTGGGAGAGAAGTAACGGGCTCAGGTTTTAATGTGTATTCTGAAGGAATTATTGTGACCAACCATCATGTAATAGAAGATGCCGGTAAGATAACGGTTGTTTTTCCCAATGGACAAAAATACAACGCAAAAAATTGGGTAAGTAATGCCGAATTTGATTTGGCCATAATTGAGCTAAAACAAAAGGATCTGCCCAGCCTCCCATTAAATATGGATGACCTTCCCGAACCGGGAGATGGATTATTGGTTATTGGCAACCCTTTAGATTTTAACAGCATAGTTGTTGATGGATCCTTAACCAGATATCTCAAGATGGAAGGCAAGCCCATACCAATTCTGTGTATGGATTTGCCGGTTTACCCCGGTAATAGTGGCAGCCCGGTTTTTGATATGAGGGGAAGGGTCGTAGGTGTTGTTTTTGGCTACTCTGTTTTTTCTAATGGCGGTTTAGTGAAAAATTATGGTTTAGCCGTACCAATAGCCGAAGTTTTGGATTTATTATATTAACCAAAGGTGCTCTTGAAATTTTTCAAAAAGTAGTATTAAATAAATAGAAGACAAATATATGCAGAAAAGAGTGAGGAAATGGAGCTGGGTTTAATAATTAACCCTATTGCGGGTATGGGGGGAAAAGTAGGTCTAAAGGGAACAGATGGTTCCGAGGTGCTGGCAAAAGCCAAGGAACTGGGGGCCAAACCCGAAGCCCCTAAGAAGGCAATAGAGGCATTAAAAGTTCTGGAGCCCCTGAAGGGGCAGTTAAAAATCTATACCTATCCTGGGGTAATGGGTGAAGATGAAGCAAAAACCCTAGGTTTTGAAACCATAGTTTTGGGAAAACAAAAAGAAATTACCCAGGATCTTGATACAGAAGCTGCCGCAAAAGACATGCAGGAACTGGGAGTAAAGCTTATTATGTTTGCCGGAGGCGATGGAACCGCCAGAAATATTTATAATGTCATAGGTGAACAATCCCCTGTAATTGGCATCCCTGCCGGAGTAAAAATACATTCCGGAGTCTATGCTACTCATCCCAAAAATGCCGGCAACATAGCCTTGAAATATTTAAAGGGGGAACCCATGGAAATAAAAGAAGTGGAAGTGATGGATATAGATGAAGGGGCTTTTAGAGAAGGGCAGGTAGTAGCAAAATTATTTGGTTATCTGAGAGTGCCCCATGATGAGGAAATGCTGCAAGTAATGAAGGATGGAACCATAGAATCCGATGAGGCTGCCTTAGAGGGCATAGCCTTCCGTCTGGTGGAAGAAATGGAAGATAATCCGGAAATGTTTTATATATTAGGCTCCGGAACATCTATCAGGCCCATTATGGATGAGTTGAAGCTACCTAATACATTACTGGGAATAGATATAGTAAAAAATAAAAAGCTTGTTGGTTCGGATGTAAATGAAAGAGAGCTGTTGGATGTTATCGGAGAGCATCCGGCCAAGCTGATTGTAACTGTTATCGGTGGCCAAGGCTATATTCTGGGTAGGGGCAATCAACAGCTAAGCCATGAAGTGATAAAAAAAGTAGGCAGAGAAAATATTATTATTATTGCTACTAGAAGTAAGCTGAATTCCTTAGCAGGACGCCCACTATTAGTAGATACCGGGGATTCGGAAACCAACGCTATGTTTAATGATTACCTAAAGGTGATGGTGGATTATAACACAGAAACAGTTTATAAAGCTCAAGGCCTTTGACAGGCCCTGAGCTTTTTTATTTAGACTGGGGTAAAATGCAAAATAAAGGTTGGCTAAAAATGATATTAGGTAAAAATAAAATAATATTTAATTAATATTTTAAAACTAGCAATTAGTTTCTGAGCATGATACAGTTTTATTCAGAAAAGAACCCACCTTTGATGAATTATATACAGAAATAGTTCTTAGGTGGTTACTGAGTTTAAGCTAAATTAATTAAACAACACCCTCCATAATATATGGAGACAAAAAACGAGGCCTTCCGTTATAGGACGCCTCGTTTTTTGTTTCAAAATATCTAGTTGGTTTTTAGCATATATACCAGCAAAAGCCTCATATTTATATAATAATGAAAACCCATAGCAACAGATCGTGCAAAGACAAATCTATTTATAAAGAATGGTATTTTAAGAAAGCCATTGCAAATATTAACGAATCTTAATACTTATTAAGATTTTTAAATAGCAATATTATTATTTCTTTGTTAAAGTCTATGGGAAAGAAAATTCAACTTTATTAAATATTATTCTTTAAGGGGGGTAAAAAAGTAAAAAAACATTAATCCAGAAAGAATTATTAAGGAGGTATGAAGCATAGTGGTTTCTTTCATTGAAAACATTGGAAAGAAAAAAATCAGTCGTAGGAAATTTTTAATAGCCAGTGCAGCAAGTACAGCTGGCTTAGCATTAATTGGATGTAGTGATAACACTCTTTCCAAGGTCAGCTCTGATATTGATATAGCTTCAATTACTGGAGAAGGAAAATGGGTTTCTGCTGCTTGCTGGCATAATTGCGGGGGAAGATGTGTTAACAAGGCTTTAGTTGTGGATGGCATAGTTTTGCGTCAAAAATCCGATGACACTCACCCCGACAGCCCAGAGTTTCCCCAACATAGGGCTTGCTTGAGAGGTCGTTCCCAACAACAAGAGGTTTATGGTGCCGGTAGAATAAAGTACCCGCTGAAACGTAAAAATTGGCAGCCGGGAGGGGGTAACAAAGAGTTAAGAGGTCAGGATGAATGGGAGCGTATTTCTTGGGATGAGGCATTGGATCTAGTCGCCGCTGAGATTAAGAATACAAAGGAAAAGTACGGCTCAAATTCTTTATTTACTTCTGCTCGTACACCCAACACGGGTAAAGTGTTATATGAATATGGAGGCACAACAACACATTGGGATACTACATCACCGGGAACCTATGCTTTTGCTTGGGATAAAGTGGGGGTTTTAACCAGTCAAAGTGCTAATGACCGATTTGACTTAAAAAATGCTGACACGATAATTTTAGTAGGGACTAATTCAGCCTGGTCTACGGCTGGGGTATTTTCCTACAATTTTTTACAGGCAAGGGAAAAAGGTGCAGAATTCATCTATGTTGGCCCAGATTATAACGCAACAGCCGCTGTTTTTGACGCTAAATGGATACCGGTAAGGCCAGGTACAGATACTGCGTTTTTGCTAGGAGTTGCCCACACATTAATTGTTGAGGATGATCCCATTACTAATCCGTTAATCGATTGGGATTGTCTATATAAATATACTCTTGGTTTTGATGAGCATAATATGCCGGAAGATGCCAAACTTAACGAAAATTTCAAAGATTATCTTCTTGGTAAGTATGATGGTATTCCTAAAACTGCGGAATGGTCAAGTAAAATATGTGGTGCTCCAACAGAAGATATAAAATTTTATGCTAGAAAAATCAGGAAAGATAACAAAGTTTCTATGTTCCATGGTTATGCACCTGCACGAAATAAAGGTGCTGAGGATTTTCCGCATGTATTTGCGACCTTAGGTTTTATGACTGGGCATATGGGTAAACCAGGCCACGCTACGGGCAATGCTTATAAGGCTCAATCTAACTCAGGACCGGCATTGCTTAAGGCAGGAGGAAATGGATTGCCTTCCATTAAAAACCCTGTAGATGACTGCATTAATGCACCCAGCCTTTGGAAGTCAATTAACGAGGGCAGATACCTTTATACTGGCAATAGACAGTGGTTGCCGGGTGTATGGAGGGATATTGATATTAGATTGATTTATACTGAGGACAAAGGCATCTTGCAAGGTGTCTTGGGTATGAGCCACGGAATTAAAGCTATGAAGCAGATGGATTTTGTTGTTACGCAGGCTTTTACATTTAACACGCAAGCCCAGTATTCCGATATTATTTTGCCTGTAACTACCGAGTGGGAACGGCAAGGTAAGGTTATGACATTTGATAAAGAGGCAGTCCTAGTTTATGCACAAGTTTTAGAACCTTTGTATGAAGCTAAATCTGATCAGTGGGTAGCTATTGAATTAGCAAAACGTTTAGGAGGAGATTACACCGAGATTTATCCTTTTGATGAAAAACAACAGTTTTTCAATCAACTAGCAGGTACCACGGTTCTTGAGGCTGACGGCAAGACCTATGTTCCTCTTGTTACAATAACCTCGCAGGATATAAGGGAATGGGGTGTTCAAGGAGAGCCACAAAAAGGTAAGATAGGTCTGCAAGAAATTATTGATCAGGGTGTGTATCAAGTAGAGCGTTATGAGGGAGATAATTATGGATTTTTTGGCTGGAAAGATTATTTGGATGATCCGGAAAACAATCCATTAAAGACCGAGAGTGGCAAATTTGATATCTATAGTGACTACAAAGCTGATACTTTAAATGCAATCGGACATGGTAATGCTGTTTTTAGACCATATCCTTCCTATACAACTACGGAAGAATGTTACGAAGCAACCTTTACTGATTTTGAAAAACAAATAAAAGGTGAGTATCCATTTGTTGTTAACAATCCTCATTATTTAAGACGTACCCACGCAAATCAGGATAATTCCCCTTGGCTAAGAGAGGCTTTTCCCAGTCCGGTTTTCCTCAATAGAGGGGATGCTGAGAAGAAAGGCATTAAAAATGGTGATACAGTTTTGGTTTGGAACGCTCATGGAAAAATTTTAAGGCGTGCAAGTGTTTCTGATTTAGTAATGCCGGGAGTAGTAGAGATCACCCATGGCAGTTGGTTGGATATGGATGAAAAGCTTGGAATAGACTTGGGTGGTGCTGATGGCATTATAGGCGGACACACAACCAGCAATTTGGGCGTTAGTGGTTATAACAACTATATCTGTAATTATGAAAAATATAGCGGGAAATCCGTGGTTCCGGATCATTTGAAACCCATACCTGCTGCAAAAGTTGCGAATGAAGGAGGTGCAAAGTAAGATGGGTAGATTAGGTTTCTATTTTAACTCTACTGCATGTATAGGATGCCGCACTTGCCAAATTGCCTGTAAAGACAAAAACCGTTTGGATGTGGGTGTCAATTTAAGAAAGGTAACATCTTATTATACCGGGGTTTTTCCCAATGTCAGTGCCTATCATTACTCGGCTGCTTGTAATCATTGCGAAGATGCTAAATGTGTAAAAGGTTGCCCTACTGGTGCCTTGCATTTTGCAGCAGATGGAACAGTGCAGCATGACAAGGATCTTTGCATAGGTTGTAAATATTGCACTTGGAATTGTCCTTATGGGCACCCTCAATACATTGAGGAGTTAAATGTGATTACTAAGTGTGATTCTTGCATTAATTTAAGAGAAGCGGGGCAAAATCCGGCATGTGTGGATGCCTGTATGATGAGATGTTTGCATTTTGGAGATTTGGATGAGTTGGCAGCTAAATTTGGTAAAGATGCAGTTAATGAACTACCCATTTTACCATCCGCAAAAATTACCAAGCCATCTTTGCTGGTTAAGCCAAAGGCTGCAGCCTTTGATACTAAGTTTAAAGAATGGGAGGTGTAATTGATGGAACAACTATCTCTAGTAATTTTTTCAGTTTGCATCCAGGCTGCCATTGGCATTATGCTTTTTACTGGCATTGGTAGGCTTCTTAATAAAGACAGTATTTTTAAAAATGCTACCCTTACGGCAGCCATCCTTGGCATAATAGGGATGTCGGCTTCCTTGTTACACCTTGGTCGTCCCCTAGGTGCCCTAAGGGCTCTTAATCAATTTGGTAGTTCTTGGCTAAGCAAAGAGATTTGGTTTACTGCTACTTTTGTGGGGCTAACAGTTGTAACTGCCATAATCATTTTGTATAAAGCGGAAAATAAAAGTGCTGCTACAGGCCTAACATGGCTTGCTGCCATAGTGGGAATCATAGATGTTTTTGCTATGTCATCAATCTACAGTACCACTAGTGCACCAATCTGGCAGGGAAGTTCAACTTTGGTTGAATTCTATGCAGCAACTATTTCCATGGGGGCAGTCTTGTTTCTGTTGCTAAGTTTTAAAGAAGCACTTAATATGAGCAAAATAGTTGCTTTGGCGGTAACGGGAATCGTTGTTCTGCAAGTGGCCTTAGTGGTTCCCAGTTTAATAGCTGCCGGCAGTAGCTCCAGTGCAGCCTTACAGCAAAGCTTGTCAATCTTAGCTGACATGGGGTTGGCTAGCTCCATAAAATGGATAGGTATTTTGGCAGGTACCAGCATGATACTGTGGCTGGCGAAGGGAGAAGAAGCCAAAACCTATAGTTCTTTAGTAACCAGCGGTGCCCTTTTGTTGTTGTTAGGTCAAGCTGTAGGTCGTTACCTATTCTACGCTTCTGTAGTGATTACAGGAATTGGGTTGAATTAATTAAATAACACCCTCCATAATATATATAGACAAAAAACGAGGCCTTCCGTTATAGGACGCCTCGTTTTTTGTCTATATAATTATACTGATGAATTATTAAGGAGTAGCCCAGTTTTCGATTTTCAGATTGTCGACCCGCTCAAATTCACGGACATTATTAGTAACAACAGTAAGCCCCTTAGCCCTTGCATGTGCAGCAATCAACATATCCATAGGCCAAATGGGGGTGCCCTGCCGCCGTAATGTTGTACAAATTTTACCATACTCTATAGCAGCCCCATCATCAAAGGGTAAAACCTCCACAATAGATAGAAACTGGCTTAATGCAATTGAGTTTTTTTCTGGATATTTACTTTCCTCTACGCCATGAGCAAGTTCCGCAAGAGTAATGGCAGAAATTGTAATACCACTATTTATTTTTAAATGTAGGTTTGTTAGCACATTTTCTGGTTTTTTCTTTATGAGA
>CAZCQT010000012.1:0-252 GCA_964500905.1 uncultured Moorellales bacterium | reverse complement strand
TTCATAGTGTTTCCCTTTTTGCTTGGCCACTTTGTTCGCGTTTATCAATAAAAAAATCATCAGAAAAATTATTAAGGCCATTAAGAAAAGTTTCCCATGCATGATCCTTTGGAAATAGCATAACAGTATTTCCTATTTTTCTAATATATACTTCACTACCCGAAAAACGGTACTCCTTCGGCAACCTTACGGCCTGACTTTGCCCATTAATAAATAATTTAGCAGTTTTCATATTAAATCACCTCATATACG
>CAZCQT010000011.1:0-17750 GCA_964500905.1 uncultured Moorellales bacterium | reverse complement strand
AGGGTATATTTAGTGGATATGAAAGAAAGCTGAAGGTGTAATGCCTTCGGCTTTTGTTTAATATGGCCGGAGATGGGCTAACATTGTCTAATATTGTCAAACGTGGTCTAACATGGTCTAACATCGACAAACATGGTCTAACATCGACAAGCATGGTCTAACGTGGTCTAACATCGACAAACATGATCTAACATTGCCTAACGTGGTCTAATATTGTCAAACATAGTCTAGAGTGGTTTGCATGTGATTCTGCATGAGACCCTTCACTTCGTTCAGGGTGACACATAAGCAAAGCCCCTACCTTTACGCCACGCCGAGTGAGGCGAGGCCCTACTTTTACGTCATCCTGAATGAAGGGTAACTTTCGCTTTAACGTCACCTTGAATGCAGCGAAGCCCTACCAAAGTCATCCTGAATGCAGCGAAGCCCCACCAAAGTCATCCTGAATGCAGCGAAGCGGAATGAAGGATCTCATGCAGAGTAGCATACAAAAAGACCCCAAAGAAATACCCCAAAAGGTTTCGCTTTTTCACCTCTGCCCTACAATTGAAAAGCGGCAAAAAACTGATGGTTTTTTGTTGCTTTTTTTCATGTCATTTGTTAAAATACTCCTAAAGGGTTTGTTCACAAAATTGTGCACAAGAAAGGCTGATAAAAATGGAAATCTTTCGTATAGGGGACAAATTAGTGAGTAAACACAAAATTAATTCCATGATAGACAAGATACTTAGCTTAAGAGCGGAAGGCTTTTCCCAACAGGAGGCGGCTAAGCGTCTGGAAATTGATCGTACCTTTATTTCAAGGTTGGAAGGAATTGGAGAAGTGCGTAAAGGCTCCAGAATAGCGGTAGTAGGCTTCCCCATTAAAAACAAAAAGGAAATAGTTCGAATGCTGGAGCAATTGGGGGTAGATTATCAACTGCTAATGACTGAAGAGGAGCGTCAAATGTTTATTAATAACAAAGACGGGCCTACCTTATTGGCAGAATTTATGCATTTAGTAACTATTGTCAGAGAGTATGATGTAGTGGTTTTTTTAGGTTCCAATTATCGAATCAGGATTTCAGAGGCAATGCTGGATCGTGAAGTGGTAGGGGTTGTTATCGGTGAAAGCCCTATTACAGAGGATGTTTATGTTGACTCTGAGGAGCTTAAGCAATTAATTCAGTCCTTAATAATTCCTAGAACCCAGGAGGCGAAAATTTAATGAAAAGAGTGGTAAGCGTAAGTTTGGGATCTACCTCTAGAGACGCAAGTATAGAAACGGAAATATTGGGAGAAAAGTTCAAAATTGAAAGAATCGGTACCAATGGCGATATGGAAAAGGCTATTCAACTAATTAAAGATTTGGATGGCAAGGTGGCCGCATTTGGTCTAGGTGGAACTGATTTATATGTGCAAGCAGGCAACCGGCGTTACTTGATTAGGGATGCCAAAGGGATTGTTGAAGCAGCAGTAAAAACTCCCATCGTTGACGGCAGTGGTTTGAAAAACACCCTTGAACGCAAAGTAATCAATTATTTGGAAGAAAAAGAAGTTATTAATTTTCGTGGGAAAAAGGTATTAATGGTTTGCGGTATGGATCGATTTGGGATGGCAGAGAGTTTGGAAGCAGTGGGGGCGGATGTGATCTTAGGTGATCTTATTTTCGTTTTAGGGCTCCCTATTCCTCTCAAATCTTTAAAAGCACTGGATAGGATTGCAAGAATAATTGCACCTGTTGTTTGCCAGTTGCCATTTAAATATCTATACCCCATAGGTGATAAGCAATCTGAAATTAAGCCAAAATATAGCAGCTATTATAACGATGCGGATATTATCGCAGGTGACTTTCATTTTATCAAGAAATTCATGCCGAATTCTTTAAAGGGCAAAACGATTATTACCAATACGGTAACTAAGGATGATTTGACCATGTTAAAGGATAGGGGAGTAGAGCTTTTAATTACTACTACCCCCGAACTTAATGGCCGTTCCTTTGGTACCAATGTGATGGAGGGTATGCTGATTGCTATCAGCGGTAAGGATCCTAAAGAAATCGGCCCTAAAGATTATGAAGAGCTGTTGGAGAAAATAGAATTAAAACCCAGAGTTGAGAAATTAGGAAGCCCTGTGGCCTATGACGAGGCCACAGAAAAGATGTTATTATCTCTGGCATAGATAATAGAAAAATATTGGGCGGTTTCCGAAATTCCGCCCCTTTGTTTTAGGAGGAATATAATTTTGGCAACTACCAGTCCTTTTGCATTTATGATACATCCCTTAGATTTATCCGATTTAAGCAGAAAATTTCCCCTGGCTAATAAATTACCGGAAAGGGTTTTGGAGTATTTGGCACGTATTGCACCTCCGGTTAAGGCAAGTCGCATTACCGGACTCAAATCAGACTTTGCCGATACGGAAGGTTGGTTTGTAGGGTGCACTCTGACATCGGAACAGATATTGAGGCTGCCTGCTCCCTTGGTTATAAAAAAGATTATTCAAACGGGTCGCTTGGCGGAGCGGTTGGGTGCTAAAATTCTAGGGCTGGGGGCCATGACTGCGGTGGCGGGTGATGCCGGTACCTCCGTAGCCAAAGCCCTGAATATTGGTGTGACTACGGGAAACAGTTATACGGTTTATACTGCTCTGGAGGGGGCAAGAAAAGCGGCTGAAATGATGGAGATTGATTTGGCTAAAGGGGAAGTGGTCATCCTGGGAGCTACCGGTGCTATCGGAAGTATTGCTGCCCGCATGATGGCTAAAGAGTGCCGCTATTTAACCTTAGTAGCCAGGGATGAATCAAAGCTTACCTCCTTGGCAGATAAAATTTTAAGAGAAACAGGTTTGGTTTGCAGAATTACACAAGATGCCGGCAAGGTGGTTAAAAATGCAGATCTTATTATTGCGGTCACTTCTTCAAATGGGACTGTTATCGAGCCCCAGGATTTAAAATCCGGGGCAGTGGTTTGTGATGTGGCCAGACCAAGAGATGTTTCCAAGCGAGTGGCGGAGCTAAGAGATGATGTGCTGGTTATTGAAGGTGGTTTAGTGGAAATGCCGGGGAAGGTAGATTTTGGAATGAATTTTGGCTACCCGCCGGGGATTGGGCTGGCCTGCATGGCAGAGACTATGATGCTGGCCTTGGAAAATCGTTTTGAGGATTATACCTTAGGTAGGGATTTAACCTTGGAACAGGTGGAAGAGACAGGTCGTTTGGCAAAAAAACACGGCTTTAGCCTAGCCGGTTTTCGCAGCTTTGAAAAAGCAATTTCAGAGGATAAAATTGTTCATATCAAAGAAAAAGCTAGGGAATTTAAGCTTAACCTGGCAAATGCATAACCCTTTTAGCAAAATTTGCTTGAAACAGGCCCTATTTTTTGGGCAAGCTAGGATCAAACTACTTGACAACCATTAATTGCGTTTATATAATATGCACAGTAGAAAAGTCAGAAGGGTGAAAGCAAGCACTGTCGAATTTAGTAAATTCGCGGTGCTTGTTATAGTAGTTATTGGATTTAGGCAAACATTTGCCCCTATGATAATATAATGTATCATTATTGGATGGCTAAAGGAGTTGGGAACTAGATGTCCGAAAAGGAAGTTATTCTAACCCAGGAGGGCTTGGATAAGCTGGAAGAAGAACTGGTTCATCTTAAATCCGTCAGGAGGCGGGAAGTAGCTGAGCGTATCAAGCAAGCAATTGAGTTTGGGGATATTAGTGAGAACTCGGAATACGAAGATGCAAAAAATGAGCAGGCATTTATTGAGGGTCGCATTTTAACATTAGAAAAGAAGCTTCGTAATGCACGGGTTCTAGACGAGTCCGAGGTAGCCCTTGATACTGTTTCCCTAGGGTCGAAAGTTGTTTTAAGGGATATTGAATTTGGGGATGAATTGGAGTATTTTATTGTGGGTTCCATGGAGGCTGATCCGGGATCTTTTAAAATATCCAACGAATCTCCTGTAGGAAAAGCAATTCTAGGCTCCAAAACGGGAGATGTTGTGGAAGTTGATGTTCCCGCCGGAAATCTGAAATATCAGGTTGTTAAAATCGGCAGGTAATTAAACCTTGAAATCAAAACCAGCGCTGGATAACCGGCGCTTTTCCATTAAAAACGCGGACAAACAGTTTATTTAGGAGGGAAAACTAATGGATCAAGAGCTTAGCGAGCTTTTACAAGTAAGGTATCAAAAACTGGCAGAATTTAAAGAAATGGGAGTGGAACCCTATGGACAACGTTTTCTTCAGAGTCACCACGCTAACGAAATTTTAGCTGACTTTGAAAAATTTCAGGATCAAAAGGTTTCCATTGCAGGTCGGGTTATGGCAAAAAGAGGCCATGGGAAAGCCAGTTTTGCTCAAATTCAGGATATGTCAGGGCAAATTCAAATATATGTACGCTTAAATGATGTGGGGGAAGCAATTTATGATTTGTTTACCCGACTGGATATTGGCGATATTGTTGGACTTGAGGGCAAGGTGTTTAAAACCCGCATGGGTGAGATAACCGTTTCTGCCGAGACAATAGTGTTGCTGTCAAAATCTTTGCATCCATTGCCCGAAAAATGGCATGGCTTAAAAGATGTTGAACT
Source organism: uncultured Moorellales bacterium (assembly GCA_964500905.1). GTDB lineage: Bacteria > Bacillota > DULZ01 > DULZ01 > DULZ01 > JBBAFB01. The sequence goes on along the minus strand of CAZCQT010000011.1, from coordinate 13,176 downwards.
TCGGTATCGGCAAAGATATGTTGACTTAATAGTCAACCCCGATGTTAGGGAAGATTTTATTATGAGAAGCAAGGGAATCACCGCCATCCGTCAATATTTGGATCAAATAGGTTTTTTAGAAGTAGAAACGCCTACTTTACATACCATTGCCGGCGGGGCTGCCGCCAAGCCTTTTATCACCCATCATAATACCCTTGATTTGGATATGTATTTAAGAATAGCTTTGGAATTGCACTTAAAAAGGTTATTGGTGGGGGGGCTGGAAAGGGTCTATGAGATTGGCAGGGTCTTCCGTAATGAGGGTATTTCCACCCGCCATAATCCCGAGTTTACCATGCTGGAATTATATCAGGCCTATGCCGATTACGAGGATATGATGAATATTACCGAAGGACTAGTTGCCCATGTGGCAAAAACGGTCAGGGGAACTACTGTTATTCCTTATCAAGGGGCAGAGTTGGATTTAACTCCACCTTGGCCTCGGCTGACAATGATAGAAGCGGTTAAAAAATGGACCGGGGAAGATTTTGAACAAATTACCACTGATGAAGAGATCCGTAAGATTGCGGATAAATATCATTTAAAAATAGAAGGTGAAATGAGCTGGGGCAAGGTTTTAAGTGAGATGTTTGAAGAACATGTGGAGCAGCATTTAATACAACCTCACTTTATTATTGATTACCCCATTGAAATTTCTCCTTTAGCGAAAAAGAAAAAGGACAACCACGGCCTTACTTACCGCTTTGAGGCTTTCATAGCCTGCCGTGAATTGGCCAATGCATTTTCGGAATTAAATGATCCCATAGATCAAAAAGAACGTTTCTTGGCTCAGTTAAAAGAAAAAGCCGCAGGGGATGAGGAAGCTCATCCAATGGATGAAGATTTTATCCACGCCTTAGAATATGGCATGCCTCCGGCGGGAGGCCTTGGAATTGGGATTGATCGCTTGATGATGCTGGTTACCGATACAGCCTCCATAAGGGACGTAATTCTCTTTCCTACCATGCGACCAATAGGAAGTTAAATAAAAAACCCGGTTAGGCAACCGGGTTTTTTTAGTTGAGCAGTTGAAAAGTCAAACTGGAAAAGCTGAAAGCTTTTGGTATCTTTTGGCCTTGTTGGAAGCAGAAGGCGGAAAGATTTTTGACGGTTGTCCAGGGACAGATAAGCAATGGTTAAGGGGTAGCCAAGGGGTGGTCAAGATCAATCCTTGCATGTGATTCTGCATGAGACCCTTCACTTCGTTCAGGGTGACACCAAGGCAAAGCCCTACTTAAGCGTTACCCCGAATATTGTGATGTTTCCTCCAAAATACCATTCCAAATGTAGCGAATCCCCGCTTTTTCGTCACCCTGAATGCAGCAAAGCCCCGCTTTTCCGTCACCCTGAATATAGCAAAGCCCCACTTTTTCGTCATCCTGAATGGAGCAAAGCCCCACTTTTTCGTCATCCTGAATGTAGCGAAGCGAAATGAAGGATCTCATGCATAAAGCATGCAAAAAGACCCAAAAGAAATAATGCCTCCTATCCCTTATGGAACCAATTTCGTCAAACAACTCTAAACTATCCAATTGACATCACTTTCTAAAATATTTTCAGATCTATTAAATAAAAAATATTGCATAAACCCCTTGCATTTTGTTTATAATGCTATATAATGGGATTAAGGTCAGGGAAGGTCAAAAGGTAAAAGAAAGTCAGTAGGTGGTGCTTATGAGAAGTATTGCAGATCAAATTGAAGCCTATTTAATAGAATTATTGCAGCTAAGCGAGGAAAGTGTAATTGAAATACAAAGAAGCGAGATAGCTCAAGTCTTTGCCTGTGTACCATCCCAAATAAACTATGTCCTGACTACTCGTTTTGGGCCGGAACAAGGCTACCTGGTAGAAAGCCGCCGGGGAGGCGGCGGTTATTTAAGAATAACCAGAGTGGAAATGAGCGACAATGAACTGTTGGAAAGTTTACTGGATTTTCTTGAAGAAACCTTAGTTTCCTTTCATGGGGGGGAGAGGCTTCTGATTCGTTTGCTAGAGGAAGGGTTTTTAACTAAAAGGGAGGCATTGTTAATGAGAAATGTAATAGGGCCCCAAGCCTTGGGAAATGCCCTTCCTCACCCGGATTTTGTACGAGCGAATATTTTAAGGACTATGCTGCAAACCTTTTTGAGGGATGAATTCAAATAAGATTATGGGGTGATAAAAATGTTATGCGACCACTGTAAGCAAAACGAAGCAAATGTGCATATTACCAAAATTATTAACAATGATAAAACTACAGTCCACTTATGTGAGGCATGTGCCAGTCAGTATCAACAAGAGATGGGTAATTTCTTGCAATCTAATTTTTCCTTTCCCAAGTTTTTGGGCAGCTTGTTTGAACAAGCCGGTTTTATCCCGGGAGAAGGGGCGATGATGCAAAAAACCCTTGCCTGCCCCCAATGCGGAACCACTAGTAGGGAGATTTCTCAATATGGTAAGCTTGGTTGTGTAAAATGCTATGATACCTTTAGTCAAAGCTTAACCCCAATTATAAAAGGGGTTCATGGCAGGGAAACCCATATTGGCAAGGTGCCTCACCGTACAGGTAAGGATATTAGATTAAAGCAGGAAATTTCTCAGCTCAAAAAGCAGTTGTCTGCCTTGGTTGTCAGTGAGGAATTTGAAGAAGCAGCAAAGATAAGGGATCAGATTAAGGCCCTGGAAAATAAGGAAGGATAGGGGGTGGGTAAGGTGGCAAAGCATGATTTTAAAAACAACAAAAGTAAGTGGATGGAGGGCTTGGGTCCGCAGGATGATATAGTTTTAACCAGTAGGATTCGTTTAGCAAGAAACCTTCAAAATTTACCCTTTCCCCATCTGCTTGATGAAGCAAAGGAAAAAGAAGTTGTTAACTTGGTAAGTCAGGCTATAAAAGCATCAAAATTTACTAAGCTATTTGGTGAAACAACAGTTTGGCAATTGGAGGAATTAAGCCCCTTAGAGAGGCAGATATTGGTAGAGAAACATTTAATCAGCCCTGATTTTGCCGAAAAAAGTAAAGGGGCAGTGGTTTTAAATCAAGACGAATCCATTAGTATCATGATCAATGAAGAGGATCATTTAAGAATTCAGATTTTATTACCTGCTTTTCAACTGGGAGCGGCTTGGGAACTGGCTAACGAGTTAGACGATGCCCTAGAAGAAAAATTAGATTTTGCTTTTAATGAAAGCAGAGGCTATTTAACGTCTTGCCCAACCAACTTAGGTACCGGGTTAAGGGCGTCGGTGATGCTGCATCTGCCGGCCCTGGTAATGGCAAAACAGGAAAAGGTGATTTTCAGTTCCCTTACCAAATTAGGGCTGACAGTGCGGGGTTTTTATGGGGAGGGATCAGAGGTTCAGTCAAACCTTTATCAAATTTCAAATCAAATCACCTTAGGTCTTACTGAAAATGAAATTATCAACAATTTAGTTGCAGTAACCCAGCAACTGATTGATCGGGAAAAAGCAGCCAGAAATCTTTTAAATGAGGAGTTAACTTATCGTATGGAGGACCAAGCCTTAAGGGCTTACGGTATTCTTTCCAACGCCAGGATTTTAAGCTCTGAAGAGGCTCTTAACTTGTTGTCAGACTTGCGTTTGGGTATAGATTTAAAAATAGTAAATGATGTCGACTATCGTGTTTTTAATGAGTTAATTGCTTTAATCCAGCCGGGTATTTTACAAGGAAGAGCCGGTAAGGAGATGACTGCCAGAGAAAGAGATTTAAAACGGGCGGAAATTATTAAAGAAAAATTAAAAGTTTAAAGGAGGTTATTTTATGTGGGAAAGATTTACTGAAAGGGCACAGCAAGTAATCAGATTAGCTCAAAAAGAGATGCAATCCCTTGGACACCCGGCAATTGGCACAGAGCATTTACTTCTGGGTTTGATTGCAGAAAATCAAGGCGTAGCCGCTCGTGCCCTGGCAAATTTAAATATTGATGTTAAGCGAGTTAAAAAAGAAGTTTTGGATTTAATCGGACAAGGAGATCAGTCGTCTCCTGATGGCTTAGTGCTAACACCCAGGGCAAAAAAGGTTTTAGACTTAGCCTATGAGGAAGCCCGTAATCAAGGTGTCGGTTATATTGGCACAGAGCATATTTTATTAGGGCTGATTAGAGAGGGAGAAGGAGTAGCGGCTCAGGTTTTACTCGGTTTAGGTGTAACGGGGGAGATGATTTTAGGTCAAATTAATGAGCTTTTAGGTAAGAGTGAAGGCCAAGGCCAGGTGCCCTTTAATTTGTCCCAGTTTTTCGGTTCTCCCGGAACCCCTGGGCCTGGTAGCACGGCAAATCCCCCCCCAAGTAAAAAAAGAGCAACCGGCAGCAATACCCCTACCTTGGACAGCTTTGGTCGTGACTTAACAATTATGGCCAAGGAAGGACGTCTTGATCCTGTTATCGGCCGAGATAAAGAAATTGAGAGGGTAATTCAAGTTCTCAGCCGACGCACTAAAAACAATCCTGTGTTGATAGGCGAACCCGGGGTTGGCAAAACTGCCATAGCGGAGGGACTGGCCCAAAAAATTATGGACGGCAAGGTGCCTGAAACACTTAAAACCAAAAGAGTTGTTACCCTTGATCTGTCCAGCCTGGTTGCTGGTTCCAAATACAGAGGGGAGTTTGAGGAGCGTCTTCGCAAGGTAATGGATGAAATTATAGAAGCCGGTAATGTGGTTATCTTTATTGACGAGCTGCACACCCTAATTGGTGCCGGTGCGGCGGAAGGCGCTATTGACGCAGCAAATATTCTAAAACCGGCCCTTTCCAGAGGAGAAATTCAAACCATTGGGGCCACTACCTTAGATGAATACAGGAAGCATATTGAAAAGGATGCGGCTTTGGAAAGACGTTTTCAGCCTATTCAAGTAGGGGCACCTACTGTAGAAGAAACTATAGAAATTTTAAAAGGGCTGAGGGATCGTTATGAATCCCATCATCGGGTGAAAATTTCCGATGAGGCCATCATGGCGGCTGCGAAATTGTCGGAAAGATATATTACAGAAAGATTTTTACCAGATAAAGCCATTGATTTGATTGATGAGGCCGCCTCCAGGGTGCGTTTGGATATGCAAACCGCTCCCGATGAGATAAAAGAGTTAGAGGCCCAATATGAAAAGGCCAAAAATGAAAAAGAGGCCGCAGTCAATGCTCAGGAATTTGAAACCGCAGCGGAATATAGGGACCAGGAACAAAAACTAAAAGAACAATTGGAGCAAGCAAAAAAAGATTGGGACAGTGAAAGAGGAAAAGATGATGCGGTAGTAACCGAGGAGGATATTGCTAAAATAGTGGCAAGCTGGACCGGTGTTCCCGTTTCCAGACTTGAAGAAACAGAAACTGAAAGATTGTTAAAATTGGAAGAAATATTGCATAAAAGGGTTATCGGCCAGGATGAAGCGGTAAAATCCATTTCTCGTGCAGTCAGAAGGGCAAGAGCAGGGCTGAAGGATCCCAAAAGACCGGTAGGTTCCTTCATCTTCCTGGGGCCGACGGGTGTAGGAAAGACTGAGTTAAGCAAGGCATTGGCGGAAGCCTTATTCGATGATGAGGATGCTATGGTGCGTTTGGATATGTCCGAGTACATGGAAAAACACGCAGTTTCAAGATTAGTTGGGGCACCCCCCGGATATGTAGGTTATGATGAAGCGGGGCAGTTAACCGAAGCAATTCGCCGCCGTCCCTATTCTGTGGTGCTTTTGGATGAAATAGAAAAAGCCCACCCTGAAGTCTTTAATATCCTGCTTCAGGTTTTAGAGGACGGACGCTTGACTGACAGTCAGGGGCGAACTGTGGATTTTCGAAACGCTGTAATTATCATGACCTCCAATGTTGGCACCCTACCCTTACAGGGCGGTGGCCGCGTAGGTTTTGCCAATGATGATGATCATGAGGCTGACTATGAAAGAATGAAAGATAGCTGCCTTGATGCTCTCAAAAGAACTTTCCGTCCCGAGTTTTTAAACAGGGTGGATGAATTGGTTGTCTTCCATGCTCTAAGCAGGGAGCATATTGCCCAAATTGTTACCCTAATGGTAAGTGATTTAAATAAGAGGTTAGCAGAAAACAAACTAGAAATTAAAATCACACCAGCTGCAGAAGCAGTGCTGTTTGCGGAATGTTTTGATGAGAATTACGGTGCACGGCCCCTGCGTCGCGCAATTCAACGTCTTCTGGAAGATGTTTTGGCTGACGGCGTTTTGGAAGGCCGCTTCCAAGAAGGGGATCAAGTTTTGGCGGATGCCGAGGATGATCGGATCGTTTTAACAAAAGCTGAATAAAAAAAGGGCTGCGGCCCTTTTTTTTGTTATAATGGTATAAAGGTTTTAGAGGAGGGGTATTGTGAACAGGAGAAGAACAAAGACCAAGTTTATCTGCCAGGAATGTGGCTATGAAAGCCCAAGGTGGCAGGGGCAGTGTATTTGCGGTGCTTGGAATACGATGATAGAAGAGATCGTACAAGAAAATAGTTCTTTAAAGGAAAGTATTCATCGGGCCAGAAAGCCCCAGCCTATTACCCAAGTGGTCAGCTCCGATCAAGGCCGACTCGATACCGGGGATGATGAGTTAAACAGAATGCTGGGAGGCGGTTTGGTTAGGGGCTCCCTGGTTTTAATTTCCGGCGATCCGGGAATCGGCAAGTCAACCCTCCTAATGCAAGTGGCCGATAACATTGCTAAGGGCTATGGAAAAGTGCTTTATGTTTCCGGTGAGGAATCAGAGGAGCAGCTCAAAATGCGAGCCCAAAGGCTGGAAACACTAAGCCCCTTACTTTTAGTAGTAAGCGAAACTAATTTAGAATTAATAGAGCATTATATTAATGAAATTAAACCGGCCTTTGCAATCATAGATTCCATTCAAACAGTTTACAACCCGGAGTCAAGTTCTGCTCCCGGTAGCGTTACACAAGTTAGGGAGTGTGCCGGCAGGATTTTGAAATTGGCAAAGGAACAGGGCTTGCCTGTTTTTTTAGTGGCACATGTGACGAAGCAAGGACAAATCGCCGGACCAAGGGTTTTAGACCACATGGTGGATTGTGTCTTGTTTTTAGAGGGAGAAAGGAATCACGGCTTCAGAATGTTAAGAGCCTTTAAAAATAGATTTGGCAATACCTCTGAACTAGCTCTTTATGAAATGCTGGCGGCTGGCATGTTTCCCATTGACAACCCTTCCCAATATCTATTGGCAAACCACCAGGATGGGGTATCAGGTACGGTGGTAGTAGCCAGTGTGGAAGGAGCATTACCTATTTTAGTGGAACTTCAGGCCCTGGTAGTGGAAAACGCCTATGGCAGCCCTCCCAGAAAAGTTTCTGTAGGCGTAGACAGGGATCGTTTAAACCTAATTGCTGCTGTTTTGCAAAAAAGAGCGGGAGTGTTTTTAGGAAACCAGGATATTTATGTTTCCCTGTTGGGGGGAGTGGAAATCAGTGAAACCTCCATTGATTTGGGTTTGGCGGTAGCACTTTACAGCAGCTTAAGAGATCAACCTATAGATCCGAAAATAGTTATATTAGGGGAAGTAGATTTAGCAGGTAGAATTAGATCTGTGCCGAATATTGAAAGATTGGTCAAAGAAGCAGAAAGGCTGGGCTTTAGTCGTTGTCTGCTGCCCATGGCAAATAAAGAAAAAGCCCGTACAGGCAGCCAAATTGAGATTATTGGGGTGCAAAATATTGAAGAGGCCCTGAGCTATATTAGGGACAGGCTTTAATACACTGTTAACAGTTTTTTCTTTAGGAAGAAGTAAGATTTATTGTGCAATATAAGGCAACAAACCAGTAAACAGGAGGGATGGAAGTGGAAAAGTATAAGGTAACTTTCCTGCCGGAAAATGTGCAAGTAGAGGTGGCTTCCGGCGAAACCATTATGATGGCAGCGGCGGAAGGCGGGATAGAATTTGAAGGGCCCTGTGGAGGACGGGGTATTTGCGGCAAGTGTAAGGTAGAAATAATTGAAGGAAAGAATCCCGGTACCGTCTTGGCTTGTCAAACAAAAATAAGTGAGGATTTGGTTGTTGAAATTCCTCGTTTAAAGATTTATTTAAGTAAAGAAAAGGCCTTAACAGAAAAAGATTTTACAATAGATATCGTGTCCGGGATTGAAAAAATCTGTCTGCAGGTTGAATCTGATTCCTTAGAGAACCAAACAGCAGATGAAGATAGATTCTTAAAGGCCCTTAATAAGCCTGCAAAACTTACCTTGGAAGCTTTACGTTCCTTGCCGCATAGCTTAAGGGCCGAAAATCACTTGGTAACCGCCATTATGGCAGGGGAGCAGGTCTTGACGATTGAGGGAGGAAACACCCTTGACAAGCCTTTGTACGGAATAGCGGTGGATATTGGTACCACTACAGTGGTGGCAAATTTGGTAGAGCTTACAACGGGAGAAACAAAGGGCGTTGCTTCCGGGGGCAATACGCAAAATATTTTTGGGGCAGATGTTATTTCTCGAATCCAATATGCTTCAAAGGGTGCAAAAGAACTTGCCCAAATCAGCGGTAGGGTCATGCAGGTTTTAAACCGTTTAATAGAAGGATTTGTTAAGGAACTGAAAGTCAATGCAGAGGATATTTATCAAGGGGTGATAGTCTGCAATACTACTATGCATCATTTGTTTTTAGGCTTGGATCCTAAGTACCTTGCACCATCTCCTTTTACACCGGTTGCCAGAGATTTGGTTAGCGTTAAGGCAAGAGATATTGGCTTGGGCTTACATCCGGAGGCACTGATTCACTTGCTGCCCAATGTGGCAGGCTATGTCGGTGCGGATACTGTGGGAGTTATACTGAGCACCGGTATCTACCACGCCGATAAACCAATATTAGCGGTTGATATAGGGACAAACGGCGAAATAGCTTTAGCTTTAGCTGGTAAAATTTATACCTGTTCCACTGCTGCAGGCCCGGCTTTTGAAGGTGCTCAGATTGAGAAAGGTATGAGGGCTCAAAGCGGGGCAATTGAAAGGGTAACAATTGAACAGGAAGGGGTTCGCTGCCAGGTAATTGGCGGGACCAAGGCTAAGGGTATCTGTGGTTCCGGTTTGATTGATGCAGTTTCTGAAATGGCCCGTCAAGGAATTTTAGAGCCCAGCGGTCGATTTGCTCCGCCGAGTAACAGAGAGCATTTATCTGGGTTTTTACAAGGGAGAATGGCAGGTAGCGGGGGAACGGCACGTTTTATAATTGCAACAGCGGAGGAAACCGGCGGTGATGAGGTTTATTTAACTCAAAAGGATGTTAGGGAAGTTCAACTGGCAAAGGCCGCCATCAGAGCAGGTATTCAATTGCTGCTTAACGATGCCGGTTTATCTCCGGGAGATTTAGAAGAAGTGTTGCTGGCCGGGGCTTTTGGAACTTATATTGATCGCAATGCAGCTCTTGGTTTGGGTCTTTTGCCCAAGGTAGAAGTCGAGAAAATTAAGGCAGTAGGCAATGCGGCAATCGCCGGAGCAAAAATGTCCTTATTAAATAAAGAGTTGAGAGAGTTGTCAAAGAAAATTGCTAAAAAAACGGATCATCTAGAGTTGTCTTCCAGGAGCGATTTTCAAGAGGCTTTTTTGCAATTCCTTAACTTTTAGGGATTAGACGCAGTCCTCTGCTGTTTTAATGCAGATGCTTGCAAGTTGACAACCAAACATTTTTTTTATTACCACGTTCTCAGTAATTGAAAGATTCGCTGAATAAGGCATTTTTTGAAAGTATTTAGCGGGTACAGTTATTGACAGCCTAAACCCCATTAGCTATAATGGATTTGTGCATTATGGTAAGTTAGGAGGAGTTTCGCAAGCATGGCCATTGCAGTGGGCAGCATTTTGGAAGGTCGGGTCACCGGAATCACAAAATTCGGTGCATTTGTAGAGTTAACTGGGGGTGTTACCGGCCTTGTACACATTTCCGAAGTAGCCGATGCTTACGTCAAAGACGTTAAGGATTTCTTAAAGGAAGAGGATCAAGTACAGGTAAAGGTCATCAATGTAGATGATAAAGGCAAGATTGGGCTTTCTATTAAACAGGCTAAACCGGATTACGAATCAAGGACACAAAGACGCAGTCGTCCCAATATTTCCAAACCCAGTGAATCTTTTGAGGACAGGCTTACTAAGTTTATGAAAGAAAGCGATGAAAAACTCACGGATCTTAAGCGTCACACAGACGCTAAAAGAGGCGGCCGGGGGGGAGCCGGTAAATATTAGAGTACAACAAAGCACTACCCAGCTTGGTAGTGCTTTATTTGTTGCCGCAAGGGAGTGAAGGTGGATTATGTACGCAGTAATTGATTTGGGAACCAACTCAACGAGGATGATAGTAGGTAATATTAAGGCGGAACAACCGGAAATCCCGTTAAGGATTCGACGCGTAACCAGGATGGGTGAGGGCTTAGGCAGTGAGGGAGAGATTTTGCCCCGGGCCCAGGAGCGAACAATAAATGCCTTGAAGCAGTTTAAACAAGTATTGCAAGACATAGACGTAGAAAAACTGGAGGTCTTCGCTACAAGTGTTGCCAGACGAGCAACGGATTTGATTTGGTTGGAAATGGCAGTCGATGACATTTTTCAAAAAAACCTAAGAATTTTGTCAGGACAGGAAGAGGCACAATTAAGTTATTTGGGTGCAACTAAAGGACTTGAATCTTTTCTTACTGATAAGGAATTGCCTGTAGTAGTAGACATTGGAGGCGGTAGCAGTGAAGTTTGCACCGTAGTTAATGACTCCCTTAAGGCATTTAGCTTGGAAATGGGCTCGGTAAGAGGAACAGAAAATCCGATTTCAGAATCTGTTATGGCGGAGCAGCTCAGCCCCTTGGCGGAAATAATAAACTTGCAGCAGCCTTTAAAATTAGTTGGCACCGGCGGTACGATTACCAGCCTGGCGGCTGTGGAGCAAGCACTGACTGTTTATGATTCCGGCTTGGTACATGGACATGTGTTGAAATATACAGCTGTTGAAGAAATTTTACAAAAACTAACTGCCATGACCTTAGCTGAAAGGCAAGGCGTACCCGGACTTGAACCGGAAAGGGCCGATATTATCATCGCAGGGGTGAAGATTTTGCTGGCAATTATGGCAAGACTGGCCTGTAGGGAACTGATTGTCAGCGAAAGTGATCTTTTAGATGGTATGCTCTACTCCATGTCATAGCAGATGCAGGGCTTTATCTTACCCTGTATTTAATAAAAAGGTTGGGGCTTTTGCCAAAACTTTTTTAAGCCTAAAGCTTTAACAGGGTTCTCATCTTTTCCTCCACTATTCCATCATCAGGTAAAGCATTTAGAACCTGAAAATATTGAACAGCAATATTTGTTAAATCACCAAAATATCCGTCGGCAGTACCCCACAAAAGTCCTTCCTCCTTTAGTTTTAACTGCAAAGCAACCACATCTATGCCCGTATGACCTAATTTAATATTTCTGATTTTACTCCAGGGAAAATATTTCATTTCCCCAACCACCCTTACCGGCGTCCCATATTTAACCCAGGGGAAAATTTCCTCTACATCCTGATTAAACATTCTAAAACAGCCGTGTGAAGCCTCCCGTCCTATTGACCAAGGTTTATTGGTACCGTGTATTCCATAGATGCCCCAAGGTACATTTAGCCCCAGCCAGCGGGTACCAAAGCCCCCGCCCCAATTTATACTCTTTTGAACAATCTTCCATTCGCCGATAGGAGAAGGTGTTTCGCTCTTGCCTATTGCTATAGGATATTCCTTATAAATGCCCTTATCCGAGTAAACAGTAAGTAGATTTCTATCAAGGTCAATTTCAATTGTGACCAGACCCGTTGGCGGCGGAACATGGCTTGTTACTGATTTATCCGTTTCATGGGCCAAATATTGCCAAACCTCTGCAGTTACTTGTCCATTTATTAATAATCCCATATCTTTTTGAAAATCTTTGACTGCCTTCTCTGTTTCTTGATCAAAAATTCCGTCAACTGCTCCCGAATCGTAGCCCAGCTCCCCCAGCCGTTCCTCCAGCTCAAATACTTCGTAACTTGATATAAATGGATTTTCCAGCTGTAAAATCTGATTGTCAACAGTGCACCCCTGATAATACTCCCATTGGTTTACGGCACCCACGGCAGGATAGAAAAAAGAAAAAGTAATAATCAACAGCAGCTTGGAAAATAGAATTGCTTTACAGTACATGCTAAAAACCTCCACCCCGGATATTCTTCCTTAGAGTATCATTTTTTCAGATCAATTATTCACATCGCCCTATGGAGTCCGGGTTGGAAATGTATTATGACAAAAGCTAATGCAAACAATAGATGTACTTTAGAATAAAGAAAAGAGGTAAAAATATGACTGGAAAAATTCTTGCCTTAATCTTAGCTTTGAGTTCGGGTATCGCTATGGCTTTTCAAGGAACAATTAATTCCGCCTTTTCTAAAATAATAGGCTTGCTGGAGGCCACCTTCATTGTGCATTTATCTGCAACTTTAATCGTGGTTGCAATGCTGTTTGGTTTTGGTTTGGGGCAAGGGCAATTAGTCAATATCAATGAAACACCTTGGTATTTGTTTTTAGGGGGAGTGCTTGGCGTGGCTATAACTTACCTAGTGGTCGCCAGTATTCCTAAAGTGGGGGTGGCATTAGCTACCACCGCAATAATAGTGGGGCAGGTAGGGACTGCCTGTTTTGTGGATCATTTTGGTCTTTTTGGTTTGGCTAAATATCCCTTTACCTGGTACCGCTTGGGAGGAGTGCTACTCCTGGCAGCCGGGGCCAAGCTAATGCTCACCAACACTTAATAAAGCAGATACCCACCAATAACAGACCTAATTAAAGTAATTTTTTTGTTAGAGTATAATTTTAATTGGCATTTCCATATCAAAAAAAGAAGAGGGCAAAATGCCCCCTTCCTGATAGAGCCGTAATCCTGTACAATTTTGTTGACAGACAAAAAAACAGGAGGCCTATCAAATTGATTTTACAGGGAAATGAGACAAATTTCAACCAATTAGAAAGAGAAATCTTTGACCTTGGTTGTCAAATGGCAAGAAAAGTTATGAAACAGATCTTAACCGAAATGGATAACCATCTTTCTAAAGTCCGCGATCGTAAACACTACCGAGACAAAGGGAAGCGAACAACAACCATAAAAACCTTAATGGGAGAAGTGGAATATAGCCGACGAGTATATGAAAGCATCAA
>CAZCQT010000010.1:0-18657 GCA_964500905.1 uncultured Moorellales bacterium | reverse complement strand
CTACGCCCCGAAACATGCATTTTAAATTATAGCGAAATTATAATAAATAGTCAACAGCTTAAAATTATTTCTTTTTCCAGTGTTCCACTTATGATAATGTTCTAATAGAAAGAGAATAATGTAGGGTTTTACTTTATAACCGATGAGTGATACGCTATAAATGTGAGAAATAAATTTAAACGCAAAAGAGGGGACAAAGAATTTAAAACTCATTGCAACCTTCAACTAATTACCAATTTATTTCATTTATTATTAATAAAATGAGAAGGGAATTATAAACTTATGTTGAATCAGTTAATTAGGATAATTGGCAATTTTGAAATAAATGCGGCTAAAATCGGAGGGAATTAAAATGATTATTATAGGAGAAAGAATAAGCACAAAATTTGATGATATTAAAAATGCAATACTTTTAAGGAGACAAGATATTATTCAGGAATGGGCCCGTCAACAGGAGGCTTCAGGGGTAGATTATTTGAATCTTCATATATACCCAACTATTGATAATCATGTTTCAGCAATGGAATGGTTAGTTGAAACCGTTCAAGAAATAGTATCTTTACCTTTATTTATTGATTCCACCTGTTTAAAAACCATAGAAGCAGGCTTAAAGGCTTGTAAAAGACCTGCCGTAATCAACCATACAACTGCGGAACCATCAAAAATGCAACTCATTTTTCCAATGGCCATTAAATATGGTGCGGGCATTGTAGGGGTAACTAAATCGGATCCCTATTTGCCTTTAAATGCGGATGCCAGAATTGATTATGCTCACCAACTTTTAGATGCGGCGGAAAAATACGGGCTTCCCATCGAGCATTTATGGCTCGATCCTTTTGTTTTTCCATATAATCTAGCCCAAGATCAACCAAAGGAAGTTTTAAAGGCTTTGCAACAAATCAACAGACTTAATAATCCTCCCCCCAAGACTGTATTAAAATTAAGCAATATTTCCGTGAATTGGCCCAATAAATCGCTGGTAGATAGGGTTTATCTTGCCATGACAATTGCTTCAGGCCTTGATGCGGTTATTGGCGACTCAAATGATAAAATTTTGATAGAGGTTGCTTCGATCGCTGAAACACTTTTAAACAGGTGAAAAAGTTGGGAAAACCATAAAAATCAAGATGTAAATGTTGTTTTTTTTTCATAAAAACCCACTCCCTTGTATACTTTTTAAAAAGTACATATAAAGGAGTGTGCAAATTTGCAGCATAATAAAGAAGAAAGAGAACTTGAACAGCAAATTTTGAATTTAGCAGATTTGTTAATTGAAAACCTAATAGCCACAAGTATGCTGACAGGGGAAAAGCAGGAACAACAATTAGAAGTATCTACCGAAATTGTTGCTAAGATAGCAGGTTTGCTGGAGCAATATTTAGGTGATTTTAATGAGCATTTTGAAACCTTATTGTTACAGCTAACGCAGCAAAAATTACCGAATGAAAATGTATTGTCTAGTTTTGGTGACTTTAATTTATTATTAGAGCAAACAATTAAAAAAGGATTATCCTGTTATCAAACAGGTCAAGAAAATCCAGACAAGTATAATGAGATCGAAAGAACCAAAGAAAATATTGCTTTGGATGCAACTGATGATATTAACCAGGAGAAAACTGTTTTGGAAGAACAAGGCACAGGTGATCTTAGCACCTACAAATTTGAAGAAGAGATCCAACCCCCGGGCGATACAGAAGCCTTTAGCAATTCCGAAGAATTAGATCCAAGCATTGTGAATCATGAAGCAGTAACAGAAAAATCAGATGAAAAAGCAAATGATAATATTGTCGATGATATATTTTTAGAAAATGATCCTAAAGAAGAGAACAAATTTATAGAAAAGGAAAATTTATTATATTTAATTTTAAAACAAAACCTTCCAAACGTGAAAATAATAAACGATTACGCAATTAAGAAAATAACTTTTTCCTACTACCTGCCGGAATTGAACCTAGTTATTGATAAATACGAGCCGGATAAAAAAGACTCTATCTGGAAAGATTTTTATTGTCGACAAAATGACTTAATCTATATGAAGCTTGATCTAAATGAAAATAATAGCCTTAAACAATTAACCAGAAATTTAAAAAGAAATTTTGCGGCAACTATAAATAAAAATGCAGAAGTCGGAAGTCTATAAAAAAATATTTGACATTTATTTAAGTAACTGCTAGACTAACAAAAAGATAATATTTAGTAAGTCAATGAAAAGGAAAAGTGTTGAAAATTATTTCTAAGAGAGTCGGTAAGTGATGCAAACCGGCAAATAATTTCAATATGAGCCACTTTTGAGATGGGATCTGAAATAATAGTAGGTTCCTTCGGTTCGTGCCGTTAGCAACATATAGGAACAATGTAAATTTTTGTTTCTTAGTAAGTTTGAGTTTTTACCAAAAAGGGTGGTACCGCGGGTCAACCTCTCGTCCCTTGGGATGAGGGGTTTTTTGATTCCACGGGAATTAAAAATGGAAAAGCGGATATGCTTAAAATGATAGAGCAGTATAACGAAAGAAGAAAGTATATCTATAAGAGATTAATTGGCATAGGGTTAACATGTTTTGAACCAAAAGGAGCCTTTTATATTTTCCCATCTATCGAAAACATAGGATATACTTCCTCGGATTTTGCAGAACAATTACTCCGCGAAGAGAAGGTAGCCGTGGTCCCCGGCGAAGCTTTTGAACCATCTGGAATTGGGCATGTACGCATATCTTATGCTAATTCCATTGAAAATTTAGTCGAAGCGATGAATCGAATGGAACGATTTATTGAAAGGACTCGCGAAAGAGAATTGGCAATTTAAAAATATTCTTGCAAAGGGCTGGACCAATTAAGCAGCCCTTTTTAATTCTGATCTACTTTAACAATCTTTCGTACATAAATATCAACCCTAGTAATATGTAATGCCGTCATATATTCAAGAGTTTCTATTATTTTTTGTTGGATAGAGGAAGTGAAAACAGGAATAATTGTCCCGTAAGAAAGAACCAGATCCAAGCCTACCGAGGTCCCAATTTGATTGTTGGAAAAAGTTATATTTTGAGCCTTAACGATACAATCGTATTCACTTGCAACCTTTTTTACTATCGCCTGCATTGCGTTATCTGTTATAAAAAACTTGCCATAAAAATTAAATGTGGGTCTTACAACAGTTTGCTCCACCCAAAGTTGTTTTCTTGTGCTGGTATGTTGGTTTTTTGAAAAGCCAACTTGAAGAGGATCTATCAAAATTCCTGAAAGTCTAGGCTTAACAGCGACAGAAGGTGCTGGTATTACATGTTGACCCAGTTTTTGTCGAGTTTTAAGTGCAATTTCTATTTCTTTTTCATCAGATACCTGGGAAATATCCAAATAAACACTCGGCCTTGGTATTTCAAGCCGATCAGTTATTCTATCAGTCATTTCTTCAGAAGTGCCCAATACTAAAATTGATTTGGGATTAATTTTTTTGATTTCTTCCACAACTTGCTCAGCATGATTTTTATCCGTAAATAAAGCAGTTTTAATAGCCCCAATGGCCGTTTTTTGTTTTTTAGCCGATATACCTGCAACAATTTCATGTCCCTTAATTAATAACCCATCATCTATCAGCACATCAATATTATTTTCATGTGCTACCCACAAGGCCTGATGGCTTTTACCTGTTCCGCTTGAACCAACCAAAGCAATAATTTTCATTATAAAACCTCCTGCAAAAGATAGTACGAATGTCTTTCTTATTATAATACAAAATGTTATTATGTGAGTAAAGTAAATACTTAGGAGTTAAAGAATCATGAAAACCATAGTAATAGGTGCTGGTAAAGTAGGCTATAGTATTGCACAGATGTTATCTCAAGAGAATCATGATGTTACCGTAATAGAACAAAATCCCGAAAGGGAACAAATTGTTTCTCAAAACCTTGATGTTCAAACCATCTTAGGAAACGGTGCCAGCATAAATGCTTTGAAAAAGGCTGGTGTCACAGAAGCAGATCTAGTAATTGCAGTTACAGAAAAAGATGAATTTAATATGGTTGCTTGCTTAATTGCGAAGAGCTTCGGTGTTCTTCGTACCATGGCTAGGGTGGAGAATCCCGGTTATTCGGAAATTACTAAAGAAGAAGCTTTTGCTGCTTTTGATATCGATTCAATAATTAACCCCGACCAAGTCACCGCTCAGTTAATTGCAAAACTGATAGAAGTACCTGAAGCAGTTAATGTCGAATATTATGCGGGAGATCAAGTTCAGATTCTAGAACTCAAACTTCCCGCTAACACACCCTTGGCTAATATTCCCCTCAAGAACCTAGATAAGCCCTTGCCTTTTTTGATTGTTGCTATCTTAAGGGGTGAAAGAATGATGATTCCCAAAGGGGATGATGTGTTTTTACCTGGGGACTATATTTTTGCCATGTCCGAAACTCATAAAAATCTTGAATTAAAAACATTACTAGGAATCCCTTCTCTGGAAATAAAGAATATCGTAATTTTAGGTGGAGGCAGGTTGGGGATTTATTTAGCCTCGATTCTAGAAAAAAACAAACAGCTTAGCGTGAAAATCATCGAAAAAGATTTAGAGCAATGTAATCAATGTTCCTCGATTCTATCCAACACTTTAATTTTGCATGGTGATGGAACTGATATGCAATTTTTAAATGAAGAAGATATAGGTTCAAGTGATTTATTTGTTGCTGCTACCTCAGATGATAAGGTTAATTTACTGGTCTGTCTCTTGACAAAACATTTAGGCATCAAAAAAACCATTGCACAAATTCGACGTTCAGAATATACATCCCTTGTTGAGGCTGTTGGTGTCGATGTTGCAGTTAGTCCAAGAATTTTAACAGCAGGGGCAATCTTAAAATTTATAGGAAAAGGTGATATTATTTCCGTTACCTTACTGGGAGGAGCTAAAGCACAGCTTTTAGAATTTGCTGCATCAGGGGCTACAAAAATCATAGGAAAGCCTTTGCAAACCATACGCTTTCCCAAAAATGCTATAATTGGCTCTCTTGTTAAAAAAAATAAAGTCATTATACCTAAGGGTGACAGTATTATTGAACCTGGTGATCATGTTATGGTTTTTGCCCTACCGGATTCAGTTAAAAAAACAGAAAAAATTTTTACAGGAGCTAAATGAGGGGTGCAGCTTTGCGTACTAAAACCATTTTTTTTAAATTAGGTTTAATAATTCTTATCGTTGGGATCGCCATGCTTTTCCCAATGCTTGTTTCCATTTTCTATTTAGAGCCCATCTGGAAATCTTTTTTAATTTCCTCTTCCCTAACTATGATTTTCGGAATAATATTAGCACTATTTACGAGAAACGACGAAAGTATACGATCCAGAGAAGGTTTTGCAATAGTTTCCCTTGGTTGGATTTTCGCCAGTTTATTTGGATCTTTACCCTATTTGCTATCAAATACCTTTACCAACTTTAGCGATGCCTTTTTTGAAACCGTTTCCGGTTTTACTACTACCGGAGCTACAGTTATGGTGAATATTGAGTTGGCTTATAAGGGGATATTATTTTGGCGTAGTTTAACACAATGGCTTGGTGGAATGGGTATAGTAATTCTTTTTGTTGCCTTATTGTCTACAATAGGTTCGGATGCAATTAAAATTTTCAGAGCCGAGCTTCCAAATCCAACTTTTGAAAAAATTAAACCAAGATTAAATGAAACAGCACGAATTTTATGGATAACATACATAGGCTTAACTTTTATTTTAGTGATTTTATTATGGCTTTGTGGCATGAATTTATTTGATTCAATTAATCATTCATTTACGACGATTTCTACAGGCGGTTTTTCTACAAAGGATGGCAGCATAGGTGCCTTTTCTAACCAAGGCATACACTTTTTAATAACAGTATTTATGTTTTTAGGAGGAATTAATTTCACGTTATACTATCAGGCTTTAAAAAATAAATCTTTGTTAGGTTTCTGGAGAAATGATGCTTTCAAAGCGTATCTGATTATAATCCTTACATTTACATTAATTATAGTCAGCAATTTACTTTTTAATAATCAACACTTTAGCCTTTTAGATGTAGTATTTCAAGTTATATCTTTAACTTCAACAGGTTTTACTTCTGTGAATTTAGAAATATGGCCGGCTTTTCCCCAATTACTGCTAATTAGCTTAATGTTTATAGGTGCATCGGCCGGTTCTACCAGTGGCTCAGTTAAGGTGGACCGATATGCGATAATGCTTAAATGTGCTTTTATTGAATTAAAACGGCTAAGTCATCCACGATCTGTTGCCAGCATTAAAATTAATGGCAAACCATTGCCTCAAGATGCGGTAATTGCAGTTTTTCAGTTTTTTTTCCTTTATTTAATGATTGCATTCTTTGGTGTTTTAATATTAGGCCTATTAAATGTTGATCCTTCAACTGCAATAGCTGTGGTGGCCGCTTCCTTAAGCAATGTAGGATCGGGTTTAACCGCTGTTGCATCGGGAGGAGATTTCTCCCACTTTTCTACATCTGTTAAAATGGTATTAGCATTTTTAATGCTTCTGGGTCGGCTGGAGATTTATACCTTACTGGTACTTGTTCTTCCAAATACATGGCGAAAATAAGATGAAAAAATAGCCAAGCAATGATAAAATAGATATTGAAAAAAGTTTTTAACGGGGGACACAAAATGACAAAATATGATTTTTTACTTAAATATACCTCTGAGCTCATCACGGAAGGTGCTGTTATAGTACCTAATCTTCTGCTCAGATTTTATAAGAAATTAGATTTAACAGAAGTGGAATTGCTAGTTATTTTACATTTATGGCGTTTTAAAATGGAAGAAGGTAATGAATTTCCAGATTTAGATGAAATATCTAAATATACAACTGTCAATAATACGCAAGTGCAATCACTTTTAGCTGGTTTAATCGAAAAAAAGATACTATCCGTTGAGCATTTGTACGATAAAAAACAAGGAATTTGGATTGACCGATTCTCCTATCTGGGACTTTTTGATAAATTAATGGAATACTGGGCGATCTGCAAAGCAAAAGAATTAGAAAATGAAAATAATATAGACCTGCAGCTATCCGAAGAAGTTGCTAACGAACTATTTAAAGCATTTGAAAGTGAGTTTGGGAGACTGCTATCGCCCTTTGAAATTAAACAAATTATGGAATGGTGCAAAACAGACAACTATTCTCCTGAGTTAATTCTTGAAGCATTAAAAAGGACTAGCCTGCGTGGTATAAAAAATTTAAAATATATTGATTCCATTTTACTAGACTGGAGCAATAATGGTATTAATTCTGTAGAAGAAGTAGGAAAATATGAAAAGGATTTTAAAGAAAAACAGCAATCTAAAGAAAACCCATCTAAAAGACTAAAGCGAAAAGACAAAGAATATCAGGAAAAGATTGAAAAATATAAAGATGTTTACATAAATTAAAGGGTGTATAAAGATGATAAAACACAATCAAAATAAACCGTTGACCTGTCCACTCTGCCATAACAGGGGTTTTACCATCAAAAATGGCTTTGCTTACCCTTGTAGCTGTGTTGAACAAAAATCAAAAGCAAATCGTTTACTAAAAGCAAATCTGGGGAGATTACAGCATCAAAGCAAATTTGAAAATTTCTCGCTAAAATATTATCCAAAAAGCCCTGAACAAGAATCCGGAACACAGACTTATTATCGTAATGCAGAAATTGCTTTGGAAGCTGCTCAACATTTTGCAAGGGAATTTGCAAAAGGAAACTACCACGGACAAGGTCTATTATTAACCGGCACTGTTGGCAGCGGAAAAACCTACTTGGCTAGTGCTATTGCTAACTATGTTTTGGAGAATGGCAAGCAGGTATTATTTACTGTTGTACCGGATCTACTAGACAAAATCAAAGCAACATATGACCGATCTAACCCCATTGAGGCAGATGAAATGGAAATTTTAGATCAGGCTCGCACAGCGGAACTGTTGATTCTTGATGATTTAGGTGTTCACAATTACACCAATTGGACTGTTAACAAAATTTATTCCATTCTTAATTATCGTGCTAACCATCAATTGCCATTAATAATAACTACAAATTTATGTTTAGCGGACCTAGATATTTTTTTAGGTGAAAGAACTACATCAAGAATTTTACAACTATGTAAAATATGCCGCCTTTCAAATAGAGAAGATATCCGTTACTTGAAATCTAAAGAGCCAATATAAAAATAGATAATTTTACTTATTTATTTTAAAAGCTAACAAAGATAATTCCAAATATAAGTTGCAACGAGCTTTTAAAAATAGTATGCTAGGTTAAAAGGTATAAAATGACCTGTCAATGGTTCATTTTATAGGTTAAATGGTATGGAAGGTGGTAATTTTAATGGATACAAACTATTTATTTGATGTAACAATTGGAGTCTCCAATAGACATGTACATGTCTCAAACGAAGCGTTGGAACAGCTTTTTGGTGAAGGTTACGAACTAACATATTTCAAGGATTTAGGACAACCCGGCCAATTTGCATGTGTGGAAACCGTAACCCTTGTTGGAAGCAAAGGTGAGATAGATAATGTCAGAATTTTAGGTCCCGTCAGAAGAAAAACACAAGTAGAAATATCTAGGGCTGATTCTTTTAAATTGGGCATAAAAGCAGTGTTAAGAGATTCAGGTGAACACGAGAAAACACCCGGGTGCACGTTAATAGGACCAAAAGGGGAAATAACTATTGATTCCGGCGTAATGGTTGCTGCCAGACATATTCACATTACTCCTGAAATGGCTGAGCAATATGGATTGAAAAACAAGGATCATGTTAGTGCCATCATAGGTGGGCAAAGAGCAACCGTTTTTAATAATGTATTAGTAAGAGTGCGAGGGGATTATGCGTTAGAGTTTCACTTAGATGTTGATGAAGCAAATGCTGCATGGGTAAACAATGGTGATGTAGCAAAAATTATTAAAGATAAATAAAACGTTAATAGTCTTTGCAACAAAACAACACCCCGGGGTAACCGGGGTTAAATTTTTATATTTATAATAATTTATTTTTGGCGCGCCCGACAGGATTCGAACCTGCGGCCTCCGGATTCGGAATCCGTTACTCTATCCTACTGAGCTACGGGCGCAAGAATGATATAATTATAACCGAATGGCAGATTGATGTCAAAACAACTTTAATATCAACCAAAAAATGAAGATACTGAAACTTCTGAAAGTCAGGTAAATATTTCTTACTATATACTGCATATTTTATTTTTTCAGAAATCATAACTAGCCCCCATTTAATTTAAGTAAAAATAAATAAGAATAAAATCAAGCCAAAAGGTCACTGCTGATATTTAAAATTAAAACAAAATATTTTTAAGACTAGCGTATTTATTAATAATGTTGTATTATTTATCATAACTGGCATGTTAAAGAAATTTGTTGGTATTTTAGTTTTTATCTTGATGAGAAAAAGAGGCAATAATTTTACTTAAATTTGTATAACCTAACAAGGAACATGCTAATCACTATAAGTAGGTGGGATAATATTGCAAATTGATAAGATTCGTGAGCTTAGAGAAAAGCAAATAAGAATTGAAGCAAGCGGCGGCCAAAAGCAAATTGAGAAACAACATGAGAAAGGGAAAAACACTGCACGAGAAAGACTAAATCTCTTGCTGGATCAAGGTAGCTTCGTTGAAATAGGCCAATTTATAAACCACAGATCTGTCGAATTTGGAATGAAGTCAATTGAGGCTCCTGCAGATGGTGTTATAACCGGTTATGGTTTAATTAATGGCCGACAAGTTTATGTGTATTCACAAGATTTCACCGTAATTGGTGGCACATTAGGAGAAATGCATGCGAAAAAAATATGCCGGGTTATGGATTTAGCACTGGCAAATGGTTGCCCTTTGATAGGAATCAATGACTCTGGCGGTGCTAGGATCCAAGAAGGGGTAGATGCATTGAATGGTTACGGGGAAATATTTAAACGTAAC
The DNA here is from genome assembly GCA_964500905.1 of uncultured Moorellales bacterium. Taxonomy (GTDB): domain Bacteria; phylum Bacillota; class DULZ01; order DULZ01; family DULZ01; genus JBBAFB01. The sequence goes on along the minus strand of CAZCQT010000010.1, from coordinate 8,724 downwards.
ACTCTCTCGTCTGGGGTAATCCCGCAGATTTCGGTTATACTTGGTCCATGTGCAGGAGGGGCGGTGTATTCACCTGCTTTAACAGACTTCATTTTTATGGTTGATAAAATCAGCCAAATGTTTATTACCGGGCCTCAAGTCATAAAATCTGTAACAGGGGAGGATGTTACCGCAGAAATTTTAGGTGGTGCAAATACCCATAGCAGCATCAGTGGAGTAGCACATTTTAGATCTGCTACAGAAGACGAATGTTTCGAAAAAATACGAGAGTTATTTAATTTTATTCCATCCAATAACCTCGGAAAAACCCCTGAAGGGAACAAATTCGATCCTATAAACAGATTAGAAATTTCATTGCAAAAACTAATTCCAAGCGAAGCTAACAAACCCTATGAAATAAAAGATGTTTTACATACCACTCTTGACAATGGTTATTTTTTCGAAATTCAAGAAAATTATGCCCAAAATATTGTAATCGGCTTTGGCTGGCTTAATGGCCAAACCGTGGGTATTATAGCTAATCAACCTAAGGTTTTAGCTGGTTGCCTGGATATCAATGCCTCTGATAAAGCAGCACGTTTCATACGTTTTTGTGATGCCTTTAATATTCCATTACTTACTCTAGTAGACACACCCGGGTATTTACCTGGAATAGAACAGGAGTTTGGAGGAATTATCAGACATGGAGCAAAATTATTATATGCATACTCAGAAGCCTCAGTCCCCAAAATAACTTTAATTTTGAGAAAAGCATATGGTGGAGCATATCTGGCCATGTGTTCCCGCTCCTTGGGGGCAGATCAAATTTTAGCATGGCCTAGTGCAGAAATCGCAGTAATGGGACCAGAAGGAGCAGCTAACATCATTTTCAGAAAAGAAATTGCCGGTGCGAAAGATCCTGTTTTGGTACGCCAACAAAAGATTGATGAATATAGAGAGCAATTTGCTAACCCTTATGTTGCCGCTGCACATGGATACGTTGATACGATTATTGATCCCGCTGAAACAAGATCGGCTTTGATACAAGCTTTTGAAGCTTTAGCAACTAAAAAGGAAATGCGTCCAGCTAAAAAACATGGGAATTTCCCAGTTTAGCAGAGAGGAGCTATTATGATAGAAAAACTAGGTTACGGGTTGAGTCTTACCTTTATAGGTATTGGAACTGTTTTTTTTGTATTGTTTTTGCTTCAAATGGTAATGAAAATCCAGGAGATGCTGCTTAGCAAAAAAACAAGCATGCAAGCAAAAGAAATAGTAACTACGGATGCAAAAAGCGAACCCCAAAAAATGTTTAACAAACAAATTTCAAATGAAAACACGATTGAAATGCAGTCTAATATCCTTGTAGCCATCACAGCAGCTATATCAGTTTATATCGAAGAACAACAGAGGCCATACAAGCTCGTAAGTGTCCGTAAAGCCTGGGATAAGGAGGCCTCTCATGTCTGGACTTTGACAGGCCGCCAAAATATACTAGATTCACATAACCATTTTTAACATGAAGGGAGTTACTATTCAATGACAAGAAAATTTATTGTTACTGTTAATAATGAAGAATATGAAGTTTTAGTTGAAGAAATCGTGGATGGAGAAATTGGGAAAATAAAAACTATGGAAACGCCAAATAGCCAGGCAACAGCTTCAATGGAAAAAACCGTGCAGCCATCAGCAAAATCTACACCTCAACAAAAAACGGAACAGTCGATGGATTCTAGAGGCCATAGTGTTGTTGCACCATTACCCGGGGTAGTTTTAAAAATCTTAGTTAAACAAGGTGAAGAGGTCTCCCTAGGACAAACCCTACTAATTCTTGAAGCTATGAAAATGGAAAATGAGATAAACTCCCCAGTTGCCGGAGTCATTTCGTCAATTTTGGTCAATCCAAATCAAAATGTTAACACCAATGATCTTCTTATTACTGTTGAATAGGGGGCAGAACATTTGCTAAATGAGCTAGCTAATCTTTTTATGGAATCCGGATTCACAATGCTAACATATAAATATATAATTATGATAGGAATAGCCTGTCTCTTGATTTATCTGGCAATAGCGAAAGAATATGAACCAATGCTATTGCTGCCCATAGCCTTTGGGATGCTACTTGTTAATTTACCAGGCGGCAATTTAATGGAAGAAGGAGGTCTGATTTACTGGTTTTACAAAGGAGTGGAATTAGGGATTTACCCGCCACTAATTTTTTTAGGAATTGGTGCAATGACTGATTTTAGCCCTTTACTGGCTAATCCAAAAACAATTCTCCTTGGAGCCGCAGCCCAAATAGGAATCTTTTTAACTTTTATTGGAGCCTTATTTTTAAATTTCAGCCCTCAAAGTGCTGGTGCCATATCAATTATAGGTGGTGCCGATGGGCCTACGGCTATTTTAACCGCATCCATTTTAGACAAGGAACTTCTGCCTGCAATAGCTATAGCAGCATATTCATATATGGCATTAGTTCCCATTATTCAACCTCCCATTATGAGGGCTCTTACCACTCCTACGGAAAGAGCTGTAGTAATGGGACAACTTAGGAAAGTATCCCAAACAGAAAGGATTGTTTTTCCAGTAGTTGTCACAATTGTAACAGTCTTGATTTTACCCACAGCCGCACCTTTAATTGGGATGCTTATGCTAGGTAATTTATTAAGAGAATCGGGGGTGGTCGATAGATTATCGAAAACTGCTGCTAATGAATTAATTAACATTATTACAATCTTTTTAGCTTTATCAGTTGGAGCTACCGCAACTGCAGAACGCTTCCTACAATGGGAAACTATTAAAATTATTTTTCTTGGTCTTTTCGCTTTTTCTGCAGGAACAGCAAGTGGTGTTTTACTGGGAAAATTAATGTATCTTTTGACAGGCGGCAAGGTCAATCCCTTAATTGGGGCTGCTGGGGTTTCTGCGGTTCCGATGGCAGCTCGTGTTGTGCAAAAAGTAGGCCGTGAAGCTAATGAAACAAATTTTTTATTAATGCACGCTATGGGACCCAATGTTGCAGGGGTAATTGGCTCAGCAGTTGTGGCTGGAATTCTGATTGCAATTTTAGGATAACTAATTTTGTGATAGCCCCATAAAGGCTTATTTATTTTTACTGCTGGGAATTTAAGCGAGAGGAGAATATAGATGTGAGAGAGATAAATACAAAGCAAATAACTGAGTCAGTTGCGGAAATGGCGATGGATGCTAACTATAACTTGGGATACGATGTTTTAAAATCTTTAAACGAAGGAATGTCTAACGAAGTTTCTGAAACAGGTAAAAACGTTATTAAACAAATTTTGGAGAACGCACGAATTGCATTAACTGATAAAGTCCCCATGTGTCAAGATACAGGTACAGCAGTTGTTTTCTTAGAAATAGGTCAGGATGTGCATATTCTCGGTGGAGATTTATATGAAGCAATCAATGAGGGTGTAGCTAAAGGATATATTAATGGATATTTAAGAAAATCAATTGTCAAAGATCCTTTTGACAGAGTAAACACCAACGATAATACACCTGCTGTAATTCATACAAAAATAGTTCCCGGAAATCAACTGTCTATCACTTTAGCACCAAAGGGCGGTGGTGCTGAAAATATGAGTGCAATTCGTATGCTTCCACCTTCAGCTGGTATAGAGGGGGTAATGGATTTTATTGTAGATACAGTAAGAATTGCAGGCCCAAACCCCTGCCCCCCAATAGTTGTTGGAGTAGGAATCGGAGGTAATTTTGAAAAATCAGCTCTACTTGCTAAAGAAGCTCTCTTAAGAGAGGTTGGCAGTAAAAATTCTAATCCAAATATTGCAAATATTGAGAATCAACTGTTAACAGAAATTAATAGACTGGGAATTGGGCCACAAGGCTTTGGCGGGACAGTAACAGCTTTAGCTGTTCACTTAAATGTATTTCCATGTCACATTGCTAGCTTACCTGTAGCAGTAAATTTAAATTGTCATGCCGCCAGGCATAAAACAATTGTTATTTAGGGGGTTGAAACGATGAAAAAAATAATAACAACTCCATTAACCGATGATGTTGTAGATGAACTTAAAATTGGCGATCAAGTATATATTTCCGGCACAATATATACAGCAAGGGATGCTGCCCATAAGCGTCTGGTTGAATTAATTCAAAAAGGCGAAAAATTACCCTTGGATTTAAACGGCCAAATAATCTTTTATGCGGGACCCAGCCCCACAAAGCCCGGGGCTGCAATAGGATCTATCGGCCCTACCACAAGCTATCGAATGGATGCCTACACACCTATTTTATTAAAAAACGGCCTAAAGGGTATGATTGGGAAGGGTTCTCGCTCCATAGAGGTTGTTAATGCAATGGTTCAGTATAAATCAGTCTATTTCGCAGCAATAGGGGGAGCAGCCGCCTTGGCAGCCAAAAGAGTCAAAAAATCTGAAGTAATTGCTTACCCTGAGTTGGGAGCTGAAGCAATCCGAAGACTTGAAGTAGAAGAGTTTCCAGTTACAGTTGTAAATGACGCCAGAGGAGGGGATCTATACCTAGAAGGCATTAAAAATTATCAAAGTTAAATTAGCAGTAAAAATAAGGAGGCCAATTATATGTCGTTAAAGAAAATCGCACTGGAACTTCACCGGAAAAATAAAGGAAAGATAGAAGTCATCAGTAAAGTTTCGTTAAAAACCGCTGAGGATCTAAGTATAGCTTATACACCAGGAGTAGCTGAACCCTGCAAGGAAATTCACCGAGATAAAGAGCTTGTTTATGATTATACAGCTAAAGGTAATATGGTTGCAGTTGTGACAAACGGAACGGCAGTTTTGGGGCTTGGGGATATAGGTCCTGAAGCCGCTTTACCAGTTATGGAAGGAAAAGCACTTTTATTCAAAAACTTCGGTGGTGTAGATGCATTTCCCATCTGCCTGGACACAAAGAATACAATTAAAATCGTTGAGACAGTAAAGCTATTAGAACCCACTTTTGGTGGTATAAATTTAGAAGACATTGCGGCTCCGGATTGTTTTGAAATTGAGAACCAATTAAAAAAAGAGCTAAACATACCGGTTTTTCACGATGATCAACACGGTACTGCCATTGTAGCGGCAGCAGGTCTTATTAACGCACTGAAAATAGTAGATAAAAGGATCGAGGAAATTATTGTTGTGGTAAACGGTGCGGGTGCTGCGGGAATTGCAGTTACTAAACTACTTCTTTCTTTAGGAGTAAAAGAAGCGATTTTATGTGACCGCAATGGGGCTATTTATGAAGGCCGTGAAAAAGGAATGAATTCTGCAAAGACAGAAATGGCTAAAGTAACAAATAGGGATAAAAGGGCAGGAGGTATTGGGGAGATACTTGTAGGTTCTGATGTTGTTATAGGCTTGTCTGGTCCAGATACTATTACTAAAGAAATGGTAGCCGCAATGGATAAACCAATAGTAATGGCTATGGCCAACCCGGTTCCGGAAATCATGCCCGATGAAGCAAAGGCTGCAGGTGCTATAGTAGTTTGTACCGGCCGATCCGATTTCCCAAATCAAATTAACAATGTGTTAGTGTTTCCCGGTGTTTTTCGCGGTGCACTTGATGTAAGAGCTAAAGATATTAATGAACCCATGAAAGTTGCAGCTGCTTATGCTGTTGCAAACTTAATTACCGATAAAGAACTTGGACCTGAATATGTTATTCCCAGTGCCTTTGATGAAAGGGTAGCACCAGCTGTGGCTAAAGCAGTTGCAGCCGCAGCAATTGAAAGTGGGGTAGCAAGGCTAAAAATAGATCCTGAGGTAATCGAAAAAAATACACGCCAACTATTAAAAAAATAAAAACATATCACATTTTTACGCCTTAATGGTTAAAACCATTAAGGCGTTTTGATTGAAATAAAAAAGGCAACTGATGATGGTAAGTATTGGTACTACCTATAAAAATTCACTAAAGACTTATACAAATTAATATAATACATCAGAAAAGGGTACCAAAGGAGTGATAAATTATGAAAGTATATTTTCTTCCACTACCAAATTTTCTAAAAGGCTTCCTAAAAAAAATACTCAAGCAAACATGATTTTAAGTTACTACTACTTATACAGTCCAAAAACTAGCAGGAAATAGTACCTTAACAACTATTTCCTGCTAAATCAAATAAACTATTTCATCACAGCTCCTATCAACCCGCCAATCAGACCCGAAACAGTACAATATAGCAATTTTTTTATAAAAGTAATGTCTAGCAAATTATAATTAAAAAAATAACCGACGCCTAAAATGAAAAACAAATACAGCATACCCACCCCAAATCCATGCAACAAAAACCGGGACTCTGCTGTTTTTGCTGCTTGTATGGCACCCATTATAATGCTTATTACTAATATTAGTATCCCAAAGGTTTCTAGAAGGCTTTCAGAAAGCATTGTAAACTGAAATGCGATTGTTAAAATAAAAACTAATATCAGCATCGAAATTAGGGCGGTTAACAAACCTTTTATTAAAGCATTATTTAAAGGGTGTTTTTTGGATTCGAAATTTACATATGACATCAATACACCTTCTTTCTGCTTTCTATTAAAGTTATATGCAAGATAAAACCTCAGCAGAACGCAGTATAAAAACAATATCTAGAAGGTTTTTGCAACTATTCACCGAATAAGATATTTTAGTATAATTTTCTGACATAGGATTATAAGGGTAAGTACTACAAATACTATACTTTGGAGGTGATACTGTTGGCCGAGCAAAATCAGGGAAAACTAGAGCTAATTGCTTTAAAAACCTTTAAAACGAATGATGAAATCTATTTGTTAGTGGATTTCTTAAATAAATCATTAAAAGAGCATAATCTAATCTTTGGTCTGACCAAGGATTCAACTGATCAAACTATGTCAATAGCAATCTATGAAACATAAGAAAAAAACTGGCAGGTGTTAAAATGTACATTTTATTAACCAATGATGATGGAATCATGGCAAGTGGTATTCAAGCATTACGAAAAGCATGCGAAAAAATAGCGGATGTGGTAATAGTGGCACCTGATAGGGAAAGGAGTGCCTCCGGTCATGGTATTACAATGCACAAACCGCTAAGAGTTGAAGAGAATAAGTATGGAAGTTCGCCGGGTTTCGCCGTTTCTGGAACCCCAGCGGATTGTGTTAAACTTGCGTTGGAGAAATTATTAAATAGAACCCCTGATCTGATTATATCCGGAATTAACAAAGGTTCTAATCTGGGCACAGATGTTTTGTATTCTGGGACGGTATCCGGGGCGTTGGAAGCAATTATTAATAATATCCCCTCAATTGCTGTTTCCTTGGAATATAGAAATAAAGGAGATTTTAAAGTTGCGGCCGCTTTTGCTGCTCAATTAGCAAAATATATTATGGAAAAACCGCTTCCCGCTAACACTTTTCTTAATGTTAATATTCCTGATTTAGATGCAAAATCTATAAAAGGCATAAGAATTGTAAAAATTGGTTCCAAACGGTATATTAATACAATTGAGGAAAGAAAAGATCCGAGAGGCAGAAGCTATTATTGGTTGTCCGGTAACTTACGCGAAAATCTTGAAACAAATACAGATATTTGGGCCATAGCACATAATTATATTGCCATTTCACCTTTGCACTATGATTTAACTAATTATCGGGCCATGACAGATATTGGGGCTATAGAAAATTATGATTTTAGAATTGAATAAATTACAAATCTGCTTTACTTAGACCGCGTAATATTATTATAACAAATAAATAAATTAGGCCCGATGCAAGTATCGTAATATATATGGGTAAACGACTGCTAAAATTTAAAATAAACAATATCATGATTATAGCAGCAATAATAAAAGAACGCAGCCACCCCACAATCTTTAATTGAGCTTCCGTGTGTCTAAGTACCGTATTTAAATTTAACAAACAGACAATTATTACACCCAGGCTCAAGCCTATAACAGCTCCTTTAATTTTCAAAAAGGGGTTTCCTACTAAAACATAAGTTGCAACCAAACCGAAAATATTGCCGAGCAATGAATTTATGAAGATTATTTTCATTTTACCCAAACCCAATAATATGCCCCCTGTAGTTTGTTGTAAATAAATAAAAATACAACTGGGGGCTAACAATTTCAAAAGAATTGCTGCCTCATAATTATTAAACACAGTCACAGTTAAATATTCCGGCAATAAAAAAAACCAAACGGTAAAGGGCAGAGCCACCAGTACAGTTAATTTTATCCCCTGGTTTATTCTGTGCTGTAGTTCCAAATGTTCATTTTTTGTTACCGCCATCGCAATAGTTGGCAATAAAACTGCCCCCAATGCCCCGGTAAGCACACTAGGGAAATTTACAAGTGACATTGCAATACCGGAATATGCTCCATATGCCTGGGTTGCTTGTTGTAAAGTAGCTCCGGCTATTTGCAAACGATTTGGAATTATTATTGCTTTTAAACTTAGGGATACAGAAGAAACAATTCTAGACATGGTAACAGGAATCGCTAAAAGCATCAATTGTTGAAGGATTGATTCTAACTTTACTTGAGATTTCACAGGTTTTTGCTTTGATCTTAGTTTTGGTGCGGTTCTGAAATAAAAATATAAAAGTACGATTAATCCAGCAATTTCGCCAACTACAACTGCAAAAGCAAGACCTGCAGCACTAAATTCTATTCCGTAAGGCAATAACCAAGTAACTAAAATTAAGCCAAAAGCAAACCGAACCAGTTGCTCAGATAGTTGTGCCAAAGCGTTTGGCAGCATAAAGTTGATTCCT
>CAZCQT010000009.1:2360-18845 GCA_964500905.1 uncultured Moorellales bacterium | reverse complement strand
TTTATTTTTTTCTAATTTATTGCCTCTGAAAGTCCTGCCTAAATGAATCAATTGAGTTCCTTTTATTTCAATTATGGATCCTTCCTTAGCAAATTCCATAAGAGCCAATTCTGCTTTGTCGATTACCGGTATACCAGCATCTAAAAGTTTTTTGGCCCCCAATGCGGGGTATTTTCCGGATAATGAGGGTGAGATATTTATAAGTGCCTTGATTCTCTTTTTTATTAGTGCTTCCGCGATTATCTCATCTAGATCTGGGTGATTAATTAAAGCGATTTCCCCAGGCAATATCCGTTTCACCAGGTTTTTTGTTTTTTGATCCTTTTTGCATCTGCCTTTTATTACCATTAGTTTCACCTAATTAACTGGCTTCTTGTTCATATTATGTATATAAATTACTAAAGCATACAAAAAAGCCTGCATTTAAATAATGCAGGCTTGCAATTTCAGGTTTGTTACGGTTTTAGCTCGTTTTTGATTGAATGCGTAATTTGTCAGCTATCATGGCTATAAATTCAGAGTTAGTGGGTTTTCCCCTTTCCACATTAATAGTGTAACCAAAGAAACGATTCATCATATCCACATTACCTCGATCCCAAGCTAATTCGATGGCATGCCTGATAGCCCTTTCAACTCTGCTTGGCGTTGTTTCGTATTTTTCTGCAATCATGGGATAAAGCTCTTTAGTGATTGCTCCCAGTAAACTAACATTATCGATTACCGCCAAGATGGCATCTCTTAAATATTGATAGCCCTTTATATGTGCAGGTACTCCCATTTGGTGAATTATCGTTGTTACATCCACATCTAAATTTTTAACCTTTACAGGACTTTGCACTGTCTTCATTTGTCCAACCGCCAATTGTCGGATACGTGTTCCTAAAACATCCAAGTCAAAAGGTTTTAAAATATAATAATCCGCACCTAATTCAACGGTACGTTTTGTCATAAATTCCTGACCCAGGGTGGTCAGAACAATAATCTTTGGGCGTAGATTTAATTCCAGTTCATGTAATTTTTCCAATACACCTATACCATCTAGGTGAGGCATGATAATATCTAATACAACAATATCAGGCTCTCGCTCTTTTATTAACTTTATAGCCTCCAAACCATCAAATGCAATTCCTGTTACTGAAAAATCTTGATTATCCGTAAAATATTCTTGTAAAATACCACAAAACTCCCGATTGTCATCTGCAATTAATACATTAATTTTTTCCGACACATCAGAACCACCCTTCTTTTAACAAATATAGTTTTTATTTGCTAAGTAAATTAGTTCGACGTAAATTTCAGTCTTCCTTCCTTCTTATGGAAATAATTCTAAATTTATTTAAATTCTTTTAATAAAAAAACCGTCAAATCATGACGGTTTTTTTATTGTTTGTTAAGCTGCTCCTTTTTTATCCCTAAATAAATCTGTTTCTAACAACATCGTTTCAGCTAAAATACCATACCCTCTTGTTGGATCATTAACCAAGACATGGGTCACTGCACCTACTAACATCCCATTTTGAATGATGGGACTCCCGCTCATTCCCTGAATAATACCTCCTGTTAATTCCAATAATTTTGGATCAGTTATTTTAAGCATTAAATTTTTACCGTTTGTTCCTTTTACAACGTTGGTTTTTGTTATTTCAACATTAAATTCCTCAATTTCATTTCCTTCAATCACAGTTAAGATTTTTGCCGGTCCAATTACCACTTCTTCTGCAAAAGCAACCGGGATGGGATTTTGGTAGAATTTATTAATCAATTTAGTATTCAATGTGCCAAAAATCCCATAATTAGTATTTTTGTGAATATCCCCAAAAATTCCTTTGTTATTTTCAAATGAACCAATCTTTTCGCCAGGTTGCCCTTTAATAGCTTGCTGAATGCCTTTAATTTTTGCGTCAACAATTTTTCCTTCGCCTTTTGAAATTTGCTTGTTAACATCTGCATCACTGATAACATGCCCTAATGCACCATAAATAGAGCTTGTTGGATCAAAAAAAGTTAAAGTGCCTACTCCTGCTGTGCTGTCCCGAATATAAAGACCGATTCTGTATTTATTTGTGCTTTTGCAATAAATAGGATTTACCTTTATATTTAATTTATCGCTGCCTCTCTTGATTTTTAAATTTATTGGTTTTCCTTTCTTGGCAAATTTCTCAATAAGAAAGGAGGTGTTTTCGTCTGAAGTTAAAGCTATTCCCTCAATAGCTTCAATTACATCCCCAATTTCAATTCCTTCCTGTTGAGCGGGAGAATAAATCAAACCGTCTTGATCTTCTATGGGAGAAAAGCCCACTACTGTTATGCCATTAGTTTTTAATAGAATTCCAATGGCATGTCCGCCAGGTATTAGTTTTAAACGCGGTAAAACATTAAGCTCAATGTTTTTTACAGGAATAATACCAAATAATTTGAGCTTCAAATTTGCCTCTCCGGGTGTTGTAACCACTACTGGCGAGGAAAAATTGATGATGGTACCTGTTGTTTTTGTCGGCCATATAGTGCTTTGTGAAGGAGGCGCATATTCCAACACAAATTTATCATCAAAACCGGCGGGTAATTTAAATTTTAAATTGAAAGTATCGCCTACACCCAATTTTACTGTATTTGGAAGAGAGTAAAAAAATCTGGCCTGTGGTGTTAGACTAATTAAAATCACAAGAGCTGCTAATACTATACCTACTACAGAACGATTATTTGCCAATTTTACCACGCTCCTGAAATTTTTTCAAAAAATATTCAATAACCTCCTTTATAAATATTTTTTTAAAAAAGGATACTTTTTCAAGTCTTGTTTCATTAAAATAATTGTGTCTTTCTTAAATTCTCCCGCTAAACATTTTTTATAATCATAAAAACATCCCAAATGAACTGCGGCCTTTTATTAACGATAATTTGAAAATTAATGAAAAAAATGTGCCTGGGCACATTTTTGATAGCTATTTATATTTACTTTTTGGAGGCATTTAATAATTGCCTTGCGTGTTCCAGAGCTGAGGTATCTTTACTGCTGCCCCCTAGCATTCTGGCAATATCTGTTACTATGTCCTCCCCAATTAAACTTTTTGCTTCAGTTACAGTACGACCATCAATTTCTTTTTTATTGAGGGTAATGTGAAAATCAGCAAAACTGGCAATTTGCGGTGAATGGGTTATACAAATGACTTGCCGATTGTTAGCAATTTGTGCTAACTTTGCTCCTACCTTCAAAGAGGTTCTGCCACCTATTCCCGAATCCGCTTCGTCAAAAACAATACTTTCGATTTCTTCAACATCGGCTAAAATTGCTTCCAATGCGAGCATGATTCTGGCAACCTCACCGCCGGATGCTATTTTAGCTAGGGGCTTCAAAGGTTCTCCTGCATTGGGACTAATGAAAAATTCCAATTCATCTCGCCCGTTACCATCTACTTTATTTTTTTGTGTTATTTTACATTTAAATTGCACCGCATCCATATCTAGATCTCGGAGAGATAATTGCATTTTTGCTTCTAGTTTTTTTGCCAATTCCTCTCTTTTAAATGACAAGGCCTCCGCTAATTTGGTGTAATCATCCTCTAGGATATTTTTTTGATGTTGCAATTCAAGTAGCCTTTTTTCTTGCATAAACATTTCTTGTAATTTGTGCTCCATTTCAGTTTGATAGCACAAAATTGCTTCTATTGACTGACCGAATTTCGCCTTTAGTCTGGAAATTAAATTTTGTCTATGAAGCAGTTTTTCAGCTTTTTCCGGATCATACTCAATATTAGAAAGGTAATCTTGCAATTCCCTGCTGACTCCTTCTAATTGAAATAAACATTCATTAATTACTGCTAAATATGAGTTTAATTTTTGATCATACCTTGACAGGGATTCCAGTTCACTGGTTGCCGCTCCCAGTTGATCATAGGCAGAGGGAATTTTAGCTCCTTTAAATACTTTTTCGTACACCTCAGTCGCACCTTGTATTAGCTTTTCAGAATTAAACAATATTTTTTGTTGCTGTTGTAGTTCCTCTTCTTCACCGATTCGTAAATTTGCATTTTTTATTTCTTCTAAATGGTGTTCTATAATTGCTTTTTGTTTCAGTCTGTCTTCCTCAGTACCTCCAATTTTTTGTATTAGGCTATTAATGGTTTTGATTTCAAGGTATAAATTATTAACTTTACTTTTTAACAAGGTTATTTCAGTTCCACCACCTTTGTCCAGCATAAAAAGTTGCCTAGCTGGTGTAAGTAAGTCAAGCTGCTGGTTTTGCCCATGAATTTCTACTAATAAATTACCAAGCTGCTGATACATGGTAAGGGGTACAACCTTGCCGTTAATACGTGAATAATTCTTGCCGGACAATGAAATTTCTCTTGATAGCAAAATACCATCTTCAGGGGAAGTGTCAAATCCTAAAGAAATCAAGGTTTCTTTTACGGGTGGTTGGGTAAAAGTAAAGTATCCTTCAACCAAAGCTTTTTCAAAACCCGAGCGAATGAAATGAACAGAAGCCCTTTCCCCTAATAGGAGACTCAAAGCCTCCACCACCAATGATTTTCCCGCCCCGGTTTCCCCTGTAATAACATTAAACCCACCTCCAAAATCGATGGTCATTTTATCCACTAAAGCAAAATTTTCTATTCTTAGTTGCTCCAGCATGATGATTCCCCCGTTTCAATGCTAATCCAACAAGCCAGTTAAAATACTATATATTTTTTCTGCAGCAATTTTTGGTTTAATAACTACAAAAATAGTATCATCCCCTGCAACAGTACCAAGGATTTCCTTGTTATCTAAATAATCTAAACAAGCAGCCACCGCATGGGCGTTGCCCACAAGGGTGCGAATAACTATGATATTTTCACTATAATCTATTTTGACCACAGAATCTCTGAAAACCTTTCTAAGTCTTGAAATAGGGCTTAAATTTGTGCTTTCCAGGGGCAATGCATAGCGATAACTGTGATCACCAGTACTGAGCTTAAAAAGCCCTAATTCTTTAATATCTCTTGAGACGGTAGCTTGAGTAACGCTGAAGCCCTCTTTCTTGAGTTCTTGTGCTAACCCTTCTTGGGTGCTTATAGTTTGGTTGGTAACTATTTCCACAACTTTTTTTTGTCTTTTTATCTTCAAATTCCCACACCGCCTTGGCCCTGGTCAATTCGCTGAATAAAAATATTAAAAGGTGTTTTACTATGCCTATTTAAAAATTTTAGCATGATTACATTCCAAAGATTCTTGGATAGACTTTTTAAATATTTTTCTAATTCCAGCCATTCCTCATAACCTCCCGGGTGTCCAATATAGACAGTCAGAACAATCAGTCCCTCCGGCAGAAGCAAGTCCATCCCAGCTTGCAATGCCTCCAAGGTTGTTTTTGCTTGTGTAACAATATTTTTGTTGCTTCCAGGTAAATACCCTAAATTAAAAATCATGGCATTAATGGGAGAAACAACAAAGCTTTTTAAATTTTCATGACCTGCATGTATTAAATTAACTCTGTTTGCTAATCCAGCTTTTAACAACCTTTGTTCTGTAGCATTTATGGCAGCTTCCTGTATATCAAATGCATAGACTTTACCCTTATCTCCTACCTTTGCGGCAAGGAATACTGTGTCGTAACCATTGCCGGCAGTAGCATCTACCGTAATCATACCTTCGGATATAACCTCACTTAGCCACTGATGTGACACAGTAATGGGATCATTATATAAATTCATCTTTTGACGATCCTTCTTGCATTTTATGTCTGAGAACTTCAAAAAATTTTCTCCCCTTTAATTGAATAAGTTTCACATAAAACTCAGATTTTCTGACCTCAACTATGTCTTCATTCCCTAAATGAATTCCATGCTGCCCGTCTACGGTAAGCATAGCCTCGACTCCCTGGGTTACCAAGTGAATATGTATCACCTCGATAGGAGATACAACCATTGGTCTTGAATATAAATTATGCGGGCAAATGGGAGTCATAATCATAGCTTCCAATTCGGGGCTGACAATTGGCCCTCCTGCTGAAAGACAGTAGGCAGTTGAGCCCGTAGGTGAGGAGACAATTAAACCGTCACAAGGTAGGGTTCCTACCATTTGATCCGATACCTTCATACCTATTCTAATCATTCTTGCAAACGAACCCTTAGAAATAACTACATCGTTTAAAGCTAAAAATTTATCTGTTTTTAGATTATTCCTTACTACTGTGGCTTCAAGCATCATCCTTTTCTCTATATCAACCTCGTTGTTACTCAAGGCCCTCAAGCCCTCTTGTAGCTCGGACAACTCAATACCCGTTAAAAACCCTAGGTTGCCAAGATTAATGCCTAAAATAGGGATGCCAAGAGGGGCTAACTTTCTGGCAGCTTGTAATAAGGTTCCATCTCCCCCCAAAACCAACACATAGTTTAAATGTTGTGCTTGATGAGAGGTATATTCTTCCAAAGAGAGTTCGTTTACACCTTGTGTAAAAACAATTTGAATTCTATTTTTTCTCGCCCAGCTTTTTACTTCCTCTGCCACCCATTGGGCAGCAATTTTATTTGGATTTGTTATGATACCTATTTTCACTATTTAAACCGCCTTTTTAAAATAGCACTTTCTTTTACAACAATTATTCTACTTACTCCCAATATTTCCTGCACAATCAAATTAAGGATTTGTAGGCATAGTTCGCCAGGTCTAATACCAATTCTCCTATTTCATTATTATTTGCGAAATTAGATAACTTCCTTCCTTTCGATAGCCATAGTAAATATTCAATGTTTCCCTTCGGCCCTTTAATAGGTGAATAATCCAACCCCCTAAGTTGAAGATTATGTTTTTTGCTGAAGTTAATTAGTTCCAAGATAACTTCTTGATGCAACTTGGGGTCCTTAACCACACCTTTTTTTCCGATCTTATCCTTGCCTACCTCAAATTGAGGTTTAATCAGCAAAATGAAATCACTGGTATTTTTAGTCAGTCCAATTAAGTTGGGCAATACCAATTTTAAAGAAATAAAGGAAAGATCTGCAACAACTATATCCACTGGAATACTTTCCAAGTCATCTAAGGTAAGGTAACGAATATTTTTTCTTTCTAAAACTTTTACCCGGGGATCTTGACGTAATTTCCAAGCTAATTGCCCATAACCAACATCAACTGCTATTACCTTTGAGGCATTATTCTGTAATGCACAATCAGTAAAACCACCCGTTGAGGCACCTGCGTCCAAAACTGTTTTGCCTGTTAAATCAATAGAAAAAACTTTCAATGCTTTTTCTAACTTTAGCCCCCCCCTACTGACATAAGGCAAATCCTCCCCAATTATTGTCAGTTCCGCGTCTGCTGTTATTTGTGCACCTGATTTATCAAGCTTTTTTCCGTCAACCAGGATTCTTCCTGACATAATGGCGGCTTGAGCCAACTGTCTACTTATAAAATAACCTTTTTCTACTAAAACTATATCTAAACGTTTTTTTTTCAAAAAAATCACCTGCCCCTATAATTTTAGTATATGCTATTTAAAGGTTCCATTCAATTTTACATATAAAAGACCAAATGGAAACAGAACCATTTGGTCTTTTATATGTAATTATTTTTTATTTCAAGAAAAGTGTTTTTTTACAGTCTTCGCTATTTCAAAGGCAGTCAGCCCAAATTTCTCACGAAGCAAGCCGGCTTCTCCGTGGGAAACATAAGTGTCAGGTAATCCTAAGTTTAATAAATTAACATTATTTAACCGGTGTTTGCCCAGGAGCTCCCTAATTGCACTACCGAAACCACCGGCCAGCACTTGTTCTTCAATAGTGACTACGTTGTTAATTTTTAAAATACTGCCCAGAAAAAGGTTTTCATCCAAGGGCTTAATAAACCTAGCATTGATTACTCGGCAATCAATACCATCTTTTTTTAATATTACAGAAGCCTTTAACGCTTCGTTAACCATACTTCCCACTGCAATAATCAGGATATCTTCGCCATCTTCAATTAATTCAGCTTGTCCGACAGGCAGTGCTTCAACATCCCCTTTTGTTTCCATACCAACTCCCCTGCCTCTTGGGTAGCGTATTGCCACAGGACCCGGGCATTCAAGTGCGGTAACAAGCATTTGTTTTAATTCTAACTCATCCTTGGGTGACATTATTATCAGATTAGGAATTGGGCGTAAATACGAAATATCAAATACCCCATGATGGGTTTCCCCATCTTCCCCTACCAAACCTGCTCTATCAATAGCAAAAAGAACCGGCAAGTTTTGCAAGCATACATCATGAATAAGTTGATCATACGCCCTTTGTAAAAAAGTAGAATAAATCGCTAAAACCGGCCTGTATCCTCTGCAAGCCAAACCTGCCGCCAAAGTAACCGCATGTTGTTCGGCTATTCCCACATCAAAAAACCTGTCAGGAAATGCTTCCGCTATATATTTAAGACAGGTACCGTCCAGCATTGCAGCAGTTATGCCAATGATTATCTCATTAATTGTAGCCAATTCCACTAAGCTTCTTCCAAAAACCTCAGTATATGTTAAAGGTCCGGATCTTTTTGAAACCAGCCCAGTTTCTGTATCAAAAGGGCTAATTCCATGAAAAGTATCGGGGTATTCTTCAGCGGGCAAATACCCTTTACCTTTTTTTGTAATAACATGAATTAAAACAGGTTCGTTAAAGTTTTTAGCCTGTCCCAAAACAGTTATTAATGAATTTAAATTGTGACCATCCACTGGCCCCAAATAAGTAAAACCAAGCTCTTCAAAAAGAATCCCTGGCACTAATAAGTGTTTTAGGCTACCTTTTACTCTTGCAACAAATTTATAAAGTCCTGAGCCCACCGCCGGCACCTGTTGAATTCTTTTAACTAGTTTCTTTTTTCTTCGAACATATTTTGGACTTGAACGAATCCTACTCAAATAAGCAGACATGGCTCCAACATTACTGGCTATGGACATTTCATTATCATTTAAGATAACAATTAAACGGGTGCCCAAATGTCCTGCATGATTTATGGCCTCTAAAGCCATACCCCCCGTAAGGGCACCATCTCCAATTACAGCTACTACATGATGTTTTTCCTTTGACAAATCGCGTGCCAACGCAATCCCAAGTGCAGCTGAAATAGATGTACTGCTGTGACCCGTATTAAAGCAATCGTGTGGACTTTCCTGATACTTGGGAAAGCCGCTTAACCCTCCCAATTGCCTTATTGTACAAAAGCTTTCCAAGCGTCCTGTAAGCAGCTTATGTACATAGGATTGGTGGCCCACATCCCAAATAATTCTATCTATAGGTGAGTTATAAACATAATGATAAGCTAAGGTTAATTCCACTACCCCCAAATTTGCAGCCAAATGTCCGCCGGTTTGGGAAATAGTTGTTATCAATGTTTCTCTTATTTCTTTTGCAAGTTCCTCCAGTTGCTTCAAATCTAACGCTTTTATTTGGGAAGGATCATTTATTTCATTTAAGTGCATCTCATTTCCCCCTTTTTTGATCCCCTCTGAAATAGGAAAATGTCAAGATTCCTTGTAAAAAGGCAATAGTTTTCCCCACTTTAAAAATAATAGGTTCGGCTTTTTTTAATGCAAAGCTTTTACCGTAAGCCTTTCCCCCAATTGTAACTGCAGCTATAGAAGCGGTCATTAGCGTGTTAAACAATATTTCTATTACGTCGGCACTATTAATTGTTAATCTAACTACCAAGGCTACTCCAATTGCACCGCTTAAGGTGCCGCTTATATCCCCAACTACATCATTACAATAGCTGGCAACCTTATCTGCATTTTTTGTTAGCCAGACTGCCTCTTTTGCACCGAAGGTTTTCGTAGCAGCTTTTGCATGAAAAGGATGTTCCGCAGCCTTAGTTACCGCGGTACCTATGATGTCAAACAAAATACCTAACAATATTATAAACATCAATAATAGTATGGCCGGTAAAATAGATTTGATTTTACTCAGAATACCTTGGGATACAAAACTTAATCCAATTGCTAAAAAAAAAGCACCCAAGCCTATAATCAAAGCATTTTTAGAGGCCGTTTTGGGAATACTTTTTTGCGAACCCATAATAATAATTCATCCTTTATTTTTAAGTAATTTTGAGTGGTGACTTAACGGGTAAACTCTGCGTCATAAGGTCCGGCAGGCTTTCCCAGCAGTCCGTCCGAGCGTCGCCGCTGTCGGTGGTTTCCCTTTAAGGACTACTCTGTAACGTTACCGTTTACAGGGCCGGATTGCCACTAAGGACACACTTTAATCCCCGTTAAGCCTTGCTTAATAACAAACAGTCTAGGAGATTTCCTCGACAGATGTGCCAATTCCTAGCCTCTTTTGCAATAAAGGTTTCAAGCAGCATATCCAAAAGTTTACGGCCATAAACAGATGGATAAGAATTCCCACTATTCACCTTTATCACTCAAGGCAGGCTACACTGCACCCAGCTTAATACCGAATTGCAGGTTTCTATCCCAAGCCGTACCACTCGCCCATTAGACGAGGCCACGAAGTTGGGTCTCCACGGGGGTAGGGTCAACGCCTACATGCCCTTGTAGATCGCCCTATCCCCCTTAACTCCCAGCACCAACCCCCAACGGGGCGTCGGCAGCCAGCACCAGGAACTTCATCGATGTGCCCTTTAACGGATTTTTAGGCCCGCCTTCAAAATTGGCCATTCTGACTAGAATACTGCACCACTCATATTATAAGAATAATCTACACCAAGCTATAATATAATAACATTTGTTTGGCTATTGAGCAAGAAACTACTATCTTTTCTTTTTAATCATTTTTAGCCATCCAGTTTGATTAAATTCTTCTATTTGCAATATATTCAATAAGCTCTGTCAATAACCTACCTTTATTGCCAAATATATTTAATGCTGTTTTACCATCTGAAATGCATTTCAGCATTAATTTTTCCGCTTTTTCTAATCCCAGCAGACTTGGATAAGTTGCTTTATTTTTCTTTTCATCACTACCCACAGTCTTGCCAAGCAAAACTGTATCCCCTTTTATATCAAGAATATCATCCGATATTTGAAAAGCTAAACCAAATGCATTTGCATATAATTTAATGGCTTTCATTTGTTTTTTTGAAGCATTTCCTAACATCGCCCCCGTAACCATGGCGGTTTCAAATAAGGCTGCTGTTTTATTTCCATGAATAAATTTCAGTGTTTCCAAGTTAATAATTTTATTTTCTGATTGAAGATCCACCACTTGACCACCTATTAAACCTTTTGTACCTATGGCATGGCTTACTTTAGAAATCATTTGTAATACCAATCCTTCTGAAAAAGGACCTTGGGGTCTAGCCAGTTTCGTTAATAATTCAAAGGCATAGGTTAATAAAGCATCTCCGGCTAAAATAGCAATTCCCTCGTCAAATACACGATGGCAAGAGGGCTTACCCCTTCTGAAATCATCATCATCCATGGCAGGCAAATCATCATGAATTAAGGAATAAGTGTGAATGTACTCCAGTGAACATAAAAGAGGCATTATCGCTTTTTGATCATTGAAACCTACCAACTCAGCCGTAGTCAGGGCCAATATTGGCCTTAGTCTTTTACCTCCTACAGCCACACCATAATGCATTGCTTCATGGATAATTTTCGGATATGTATCGATGGGTGGCAAGTATAGAGGTAATGCCAGATCTATTAATTCTTTTTTTTCTTTTAAATAAGCTTCCAGAATGCTCACCAATCCCCCACCTTTAAAACAAATTTTCTAACTTTAAGTCTCCTTCTTCTGTTTCCAGTAAAACAGCCAGTTTCTGTTCGGCACCATCTAAAATATTTTTGCAGTATGTTACCAATCTAACTGCTTGTTCAAAGTATTTTAACGTATCATCCAAGCTGAGTTCACCTTTTTCAAGGCGAGAAATAAGTTCTTCAATTTCCATAAATGCTTCTTCATAGGTTTTATCATTTAAGACCTCATTCATCGTTAATCCTCACCCCCTGAACCAAACAATCCAAATATCCATCTTTCAATCTCAATTCCAGCTGTTGTCCTTTTTTTACACCCTTTACAGAAGATATAATATCGATTTCACTGCTTTTACAAATAGCATATCCTCTGTTTAACACCTTAAGAGGACTAAAACTATCTAACTTTTCACCCAAAAAATATAGCCTGCTTGATTTATTTTCTATATGCATTTTAGCTAATGCTTCCATTTTAATACGCATTTGCTGTAAATTAATTAAATGCTCTTTAAATAGATTATCCGATTTCCCCAAAATCGTAAACTCATTTATATTTTTCAACCTATCCCTTTCCAATTTAACAAAAGTCAAAATCTTGTGTGTTGCTTTTTCTAAAAGAATATTTAGCTTACTAACTTCTTCTTTGTAATCAGGTACGGCAATAACCGCTGCTGCCGAAGGAGTTGGGGCCCTAAAATCAGCAGCTAAATCCGCTATGGTAAAATCTGTTTCATGCCCTACAGCTGAAATAATGGGAATTTCAGAATTAGCAATTCCTCTGGCTACTACTTCCGTATTAAAAGCCCATAATCCCTCTAAAGAACCGCCGCCCCGCCCGATAATAATTAAGTCGACCTGTCCATACCGGTTTAAAACCTCTATTCCCCTAGTGATTGATTTAGGTGCTTCAGGACCTTGTACTGCAGCGGGAGCAACAAGAATCTTTACTTTAGGCAATCTTTCGTGCAATATTTTGAACATATCTTGTAACACTGAACCAGTTAAAGACGTAACCAAGCCAATACGCAAAGGTAATTTTGGCAAGGCTTTTTTTCGGCTGACATCAAACAAGCCTTCCTTGGTAAGCTTTTCCTTTAACAACTCAAAAGCACGATGCAAGTCTCCGGTTCCTACAGGTTGAGCTTCTTCTACATATAATTGATAGACACCATCTCTTTCGTAAATAGAAAGGGAGGCTCGTAATAGAACCTCCATCCCATCCCTCAAAGGCACTAATAAACTGCTGGTTTTTGATTTGAACATTACAGCTTTAATAGAACCACCTTGATCTTTGATAGTGAAGTATAAGTGTCCGGAAACAGGTCTTTTTAAATTGGAGATTTCACCCTTTATCCAGAGGTTACTTAGGAAAGGGTTATTACTTAACAACTCCTTCAAATAATTATTAAGCTCAGAGACTTGCCAGCATCTAACCTTTTGAGACCAAGGGTGCATCTTTTAAAGCCTCTCTCTCACTTGGGCAACAGTCTTTTCCTTTAAATCTCTTGCCCTGACAATCAAGGCATATTTTTTTGCTTGTATTTTATTTACATAATCAGCGTCCTTTATGCCTGGTAGGTTTATATCCACACTCAAAAGAACACTATTCAGAGCCGCTTCCGCAACATAAGCTGCAACTCCTACATCACTGATTGCACCTTTATTGCCATATAAAGATAATTCCTCGGCATAAGACAACCCCTCTAAGCAAACCTCCGCTATTTCCATAGGAGTATCTGTGGCAGCTTTTAAGGCTTCTTGCATTTTCTGAGCTCTCGCAGATTTTTGTTCATCCGTGTCCCGCGGCAATTGCAATGCCTCCATAAATTTTCCAAAAACCTTCATATCATCCGCAACTAACTTTTCCAGTTGCGATAAAAGGTCTTTCGTTTTCGCTAAAAGCTCTTGGGCCTGAGGCTCTACATCTTTATATTTCTCTTTACCAATTGTTAAATTCCCTACCATGGATACCATAGCCACCCCAAAGCTGGCCACCATAGCAGAAACGCTACCACCGCCAGGGGTTGGTGCATCGGAAGCTGATGCCTCTATTACCTGTTTTAAGGAAGAATCAAAAATATTATCCATTTCATAATCCCCCATTAGTCTAGTTATTTGCCTGTTGGAGTTTGATCCCCAAGAGAACATTTTTAAAAAGCAATGCGGTAGTTAAAGAACCCACCCCACCAGGTACCGGGGTAATTGCACCTGCTACCTCTTTTACACCCTCAAAATCTACATCCCCTGTAATGCCACCTTCTATTTCATTAATTCCCGCATCTACCACAACGGCACCGGGTTTTATCATATCCTTAGTGATCATATGAGCTTTTCCCACGGCTGCAATTACAATATCTCCTTGACGTGTATGATAACCCAAATCCGGTGTGCGGGAATGACAGATAGTAATGGTGGGATGATATTTCAATAATAAAAATACCAAAGGCTTACCAACAGTTTCCCCTCTTCCGACAATTACAGCATGTTTTCCTTTAATCTCAACACCGGAACGTAGCAAAACCTCTACGCAGCTTTGGGGAGTTGCGGGAAAAAGACCCTCTTGCCCGCTTAAAATATAACCCCTATTGACGGGGTGCACCCCGTCAACATCTTTTAAGGGGTTTACCGCCTCCATTACTTTTTCCTTGGAAAGGTGATCAGGTAAAGGTAATTCAATCATAATACCATGTACAGTGGTATCTTCATTTAACTTGTGGATCAAAGTCAAAACATCGCTTTCCGGAACATCCTCAGCCATAGTAAACAGCTCAAAGTCTATACCAACCTTTTCCGCTGCCTTCTTTTTAGAATTGGCGTAAACTACCGATGCAGGATCATCCCCCACTAAAATTACCGCCAGCCTAGGTATAATCCCGGCACTTCGCAATTGTTCAGCTTCTGATCTCACTTCCTCCCTGATTTCCGTCGCTATGGCCCTTCCATCAATTAATTTTGCCAACAACATCTGCTCCTTTCAAATAGTTTTATGGTAGTCTTATTCACTGACTAAATTCGGATTTTTCTTTTTTTGCAAGTATTGATCTATTGCGTTAGCTGCTTTTTTCCCTGCACCCATGGCTAAAATAACCGTAGCTGCTCCAGTTACGATGTCACCACCGGCAAATACTCCTTCAATAGAGGTTTGCCCAGTTTCCTCATCTGCTATAATATTGCCCCATTTATTAATTTCCAAGCCTGCAGTTGTTGAAGGCACCAGTGGGTTTGGACCTTGTCCGATAGCCATTACTACGGTATCCATTTCCATTACGAATTCAGAACCCTCAATAGCTATCGGTCTTCTTCGTCCCGATGCATCCGGCTCGCCCAGTTCATATTTTAAACATTTCAAGCCGCTTACCCAACCGTCTTCATTGCCCAGGACCTCTACCGGACTGGTCAAAAGCTTTAGTTGCACCCCTTCTTCAATAGCATGCTCTAATTCTTCTTGTCGGGCGGGGATTTCAGCTTCGGAACGGCGATAAACTATATATACTTCCTCTGCTCCTAAACGTAGGGCTGTTCTGGCGGAATCCATGGCAACATTACCCGCACCGCAAACTGCGACCCGTTTGCCAATTTGAATCGGAGTTGCATATTCAGGGAATAAATATGCTTTCATTAAATTTACCCTAGTTAAAAATTCGTTGGCTGAATAAACGCCATTAAAATTTTCTCCCGGAATATTTAAAAAATAGGGCAAACCGGCACCGGTTCCAATAAACACTGCGTCAAAGCCTTTTTCTAATAGTTCATTAACAGTATCAAGTTTACCTACAACGCTGTTAACTTTAATTTCTACCCCTAAATTTCTAATCATATCTATTTCTTGCTGTACCACAGCCTTTGGCAAGCGGAACTCAGGAATACCATACATTAACACGCCACCCGGCACATGCAGTGCTTCAAAAACCACAACATCATAACCCTTTTTTCGTAAATCTCCAGCACAAGTAAGACCCGATGGACCGGCCCCCACGACAGCTACTTTCATCCCGTTACTAATTGGCTTTTCTGCTTTTGTCTTATTGTGTTTCATTGCATAATCTGCCGCAAAGCGTTCTAGGCGACCAATTGCAACAGGTTCGTTTTTTCTGCCTACAACACATAGTTTTTCGCATTGGCTTTCCTGAGGACAAACCCGCCCGCAAATTGCAGGTAAATTGTTATATCCCATGATACTGGTTGCAGCACCTAAAAAATCATTCTCACGAATTTTAAGAATAAAATCTGGTATATTAATATTAACTGGGCAGCCTTCAATGCAGAAAGGTCTTTTGCATTGAATGCAACGCTGAGCTTCTTTGATTGCTTCCTCGGGAGTATAACCTAAGGCAACCTCAGTAAAATTTTTAATTCTGACTTCAGGATCTTGGATTGGCATTGGGGTTTTTTGTTTAATTATTGACATCCGCAACTACCTCCACATTTATGATGATCTATAATTTGCTTTTCTTCTTTTTTATACATGCCGCTGCGCCTTAAAGCAAGCTGCCAGTCTACCAAATGCCCATCAAATTCAGGACCATCAACACAGGCAAATTTAGTTTCATCCCCAACAGCAACCCGACAGGCTCCACACATGCCTGTCCCATCCACCATAATGGGATTCATGCTTACAATGGTTTTGATTCCCGCTGCTTTGGTAACATCAGAAACGGCCCTCATCATTACTACGGGACCAATAGCCCAAATTCGGTCAATTTTCTCTTTTGCCATGACTTCTTTTAACAAATCGGTAACAAAACCTTTTCTGCCACAGGAGCCATCATCTGTGGCTATTAACAAGCGGTTACTGGCTTGTTTCATTTCATTTTCCCAAAAGAGCA
>CAZCQT010000009.1:0-2350 GCA_964500905.1 uncultured Moorellales bacterium | reverse complement strand
TTCATTTCCTGCTTCCTTTAATGCCCTTGCAATTGGAAATACAGGAGCGATACCAACGCCGCCTCCAACGCAAACCACCTTGCCAAAGTTTTTGATTAAAGTTGGCTCCCCTAATGGGCCTACAAAATCCAATAGAAATTGACCCGCTTCAAGCTTGCCTAATTCAATGGTTGAGTGTCCTACTTCTTGAAAAATAATAGTGATAGTACCCAATTCTTTATCGTAATCTGCTACGGTCAGAGGTATTCTTTCACCATTCTCATTAATTCTCAAAATAATAAATTGCCCTGGTTTAACTTTTTTAGCAATTTCCGGTGCCTTAATATCCATCAATTTCAAAGTCGGTGAAAAAACCTCTTTTTTTAAAATTTCGTACAAAATTCGTTCCCCCTGTCAACTTAAAATTTGGCTAATAGCTTTATTCTATCTTATTTTGCTTAACCCTTCATTAAAAATTTGTAAAAGTTTATTTTAAAACACCTCGTTGCAAGGCTATCAGGCCTGAAATTGCTGTTCCCACTGCATTATCCGTACTGAAATAAGGATCCGCAAAAAACAACTTTCCCCCGACAGCATTATGTTCCAGTCTTAAACGTAATCTTGTTCTTAAATGCCGATTTGCTGCCACCCCACCTACCAGTAAAATATTTTTTAATCCGGTGCTTCTTATAGCCTTAGACACAACTTTCTCGGTGGTTTTAGCTATACAATTTTCTACTGCTCTTGCAACTACTTCAAAAGGGTAACCTTCAGTAACCAACCTTAAGGCAGAAGTTTCTCCACCGGAAAAGCTAAAGCTGTAACCATTAACATAAGTGGGGATATATGTATTTTGACCCCTGGATGTTGCTGCTAATTTCTCCAAATGCGTCCCTGCGGGAAAAGGCAAACCCATGGCTACACCAACGCGATCCACAAATTGACCTGCATGTAAATCCAGCGTACCTCCCAAGCAGTCAATGTTAAAGATTTTCTTCCCTTTTCCAGTGGTAACTCGCAACAACTCTGATGTTCCTCCTGATAAATGTACTGCTAAAAAATCCTCATTCCAATCCAACTTACTTGACCAAAGACCTGCCAACAAATGACCTTCCTGATGGGAAGTGGCCCAAAAGGGCACTCCAAGAAATTCCGATAATACCCTACCCTGAGATTCCCCTACTGTAAAGACAGGCATATAGGAATCTTCCACTGATCTAGGTCTCGTACTGGCAACTATCGCCAAAATATTCTTACTTTTAATAATAGGATTAATCCCTTGAAAAAGGGTTTTCATGTTCTGGACATGCTGAAACACCGCCTGTGATTGCTGTAGGCCCCTTTTCCCTTCAGGAACCTTCAACACCAGACGGTGCTCCTTCAGCAATTCTTCTTCTTTATTTATAACAGCCATAGAAGTAGTATAACAACTAGTGTCAATACCAATTATAATACCCACCGCTAAACTCCAAGCTGATCCTTTGCTTTATGATTACAGGTTCGCCAAATTTCATCAAGCACCCCATTAACAAAAGCTCCGGATTCGTGATCTCCAAACGATTTTGCCAGTTCAATTGCCTCGTTAATTATAACCCTATAAGGCGTATCTTTTGTGAAAAGTAATTCATATACAGCAATTCTAAGTACGCTTCTTTCCACACTAGCCATTCTTTTTAGACCCCATTCCGGTGATTTATTGCTGATTAAGTTATCAATTGTTTCTATATTTTCTAGGACTCCCAAAACTAGTGAAGGCCCAAATTCATTAGCAGAATCGGTAATTTGTTCTATATTAAATGTATAACAAATGGCTTTTTCAGGACTAATATGGCCAACATCTATTTGAAATAATGCTTGCATCGCTTTTACACGACTGGTTTTTCTTCGCAACTAAGTCACCTCGAAGGGATTTATTCATCAAACCAGCGATCAAGAAATCGCCTTAAGCTACCTTGCTCGTCTGCTCTTTTACCAAAAAAATAACCTAATATGATACAAATTGCAATGAAAAAGGTTTTCCAAAAACCTAAAACTGCAGTGAAAATCCCGAAAAACAGCCCTAGTATAACACCAAGGGCTTTCCCCCTATGTTCCTGCCAAATAAAACGCATCATCTCTTCCCACTTCAAAAATCTCACCTCTATCAGTTAACCCTTGTCCTGTTCCCAGCCACAGTAGCTTCTACGACAACTTTTGCTTCCAGTAAACTTATTCCTGCATGAGCATCCAGATATTCTTTTACGGTTCTTTGTATTTGTTCGGTAATATCAGGAATATTTATTTCCGGTATAAGTTGTACCTTCAGCAAAAGTGCCACACCCTCGGGGGTACATTTAATTTTAGGATTCACATTGGAGATTCCATCAATTGA
>CAZCQT010000008.1:0-18849 GCA_964500905.1 uncultured Moorellales bacterium | reverse complement strand
GACATTTCAGGGTCTTATTCCTAAAAGAAAAAATGAAATAGCTAAAACACTGGGTACAATTGTTGAAAGGGAGTTAATTTCCTGGGATGAACTGGCAGAGCAAATTATTAATGGTGAAACAGGTGAACATTTGATTCTCATGTTGGCGGCTCAAGCCAGGGCGGCAATAGCAGACTCCTTGCCCGCATTAATTCCTGAAGCCTTTAGGGGTGTTATTGGTGGTTTAGTGGAAAATACAATAATAAAAATGGCACCTTGGCTGTTGGAACAATTTGCCGAAAAATCCATTGACGAGTTAAAGGAGCATTTAAGTCTTTCATCTCTAATAGAAGAAAAGATTAGCCGTATGGATTGGGACGAGTTGGAGAATCTTGTTTTTGAAGTAGCGGCCAAGGAGCTGAAGTATATTGAAATTCTTGGCGGAATTATTGGATTTTTAATCGGCCTAACCCAATTGTTAATTGGCTACTTTTTTAGTTGACAATTTGGTGGGGAAAATATATTATTTATTTAATAAGATAGTTTAAAGACAATGAGAGGGAGCTTATCATAATTGGATCGCCCTTAGAGAGGAGTGGCCTAGGCTGCAAGCCATTCTGGTGATAGTATGATAAAACCACCCGGGAGTCGTAGGACTGAATAACAAGTAGGTCTTACCGCAAAAAGCGTTATTAATTATTAAGGGGAAGCATTGCTTCAACTTGGGTGGAACCGCGAAAAATCTTTCGTCCCAAAGGGATGTAAGATTTTTATTTTATTATTGGAGGTATTTATATGAACAAAATTACAGTGGAATTAAATAATGGAGAAAAGAAAGCTTTTGAAGCCGGCTTAACATTGCAGGAAATTGCAAAATCAATTAGTCCTCGATTGGGAAAAGAGGCAATAGTGGCTAAGTGGAATGGCAAACTAGTGGATCTTTTTTTTAAACCTCAAGGTGACGGTAAGCTGGAAATACTAACCTTTGAAGATGAGGAAGGCCGTGATGTTTTCAGGCATAGCTCAGCTCATGTTATGGCCCAAGCGGTTCAACATCTTTTTCCTGATGTGTCGCTAGCTATCGGGCCCGCAATTGAAGATGGCTTTTATTATGATTTTGATTCCAAAGTTACCTTTACACCTGAGGATTTAGTAAGGATAGAAGAAGAAATTCGACGCATAATTAAAGAAGACCACCCCTATATTAGAAAGGAAATGCCCAGGGATGAGGCGATTCGATTTTTCAAGGAAAAAGGTGAATCCTACAAGGTTGAATTAATTGAGGATCTACCTGAAGATGCGATTATTAGCTTTTACACCCAAGGAGATTTTATTGATCTGTGTGCCGGGCCCCATATACCGAGCACCGGAAAAATTAAAGCCATCAAGCTAATGAGTTTGGCAGGTGCCTATTGGCGGGGAAGACAGGATAACCCGATGCTTCAACGAATCTACGGTACCAGTTTTGTCAAGCAAAAAGATTTGGATGAGTATTTATTTAAGCTGGAGGAGGCAAAAAAGAGGGATCACAGAAAAATTGGCACACAAATGGGCTTATTTTCTTTGACTGAAGAGGGCCCCGGTTTCCCTTTTTTCCACCCCAATGGAATGATTTTAAGAAACGAGTTGGAAAACTTTTGGAGAGAAGAGCACAGAAAAGCCGGTTATTTGGAAATAAAAACGCCAATCATTTTAAATCGTAGCCTTTGGGAACGTTCAGGTCATTGGGATCATTATCAAGAGAATATGTATTTTACCACCATTGATGAGCAACAATATGCCATTAAACCTATGAATTGTCCGGGTGCTATGCTGGTTTATAAATCCCAGCAGCATAGCTATAGGGATTTCCCTTTTCGATTGGGCGAATTAGGTTTGGTTCATCGACACGAAAGATCAGGTGTCTTGCATGGCTTGATGCGGGTTAGAGCCTTTACCCAAGATGATGCACATTTGTTTATGCTGCCGGAACAAATTACTGATGAAATTAAGGGAATAATTGCCCTGGTGGATCATTTTTACAAATTATTCGGTTTTGAATACCATGTAGAGCTTTCTACAAAGCCGGAAAAGGCGATGGGAAGCGATGAGGATTGGCAACAGGCTACTGAAGCGTTGGCAAAAGCGATGCAAGAACAAGGAATAGAGTACAGAATTAATGAGGGGGATGGAGCCTTTTACGGACCTAAGATAGATTTTCATTTAAAAGATTCCTTGGGCAGAACTTGGCAGTGCGGAACCATTCAGTTGGACTTCCAAATGCCGGAAAAGTTTGATCTGACTTATGTTGGTGTTGATGGGCAGCGACACCGCCCCGTGATGGTTCATCGAGTTATTTATGGAAGCATCGAAAGATTTATAGGTATTTTAACCGAGCATTATGCCGGTGCCTTTCCTCTTTGGTTGGCACCGGTGCAGGTAAGGTTTTTACCAATTGCTGATCGGCATGTTGATTATTGCTATCAAATAAAAAAGGAATGGGAACTTAAAGGTATTAGGGTAGAGGTGGATGATAGAAACGAAAAGATTGGTTTTAAAATTCGCCAGGGTCAGTTGGAAAAGGTTCCTTATCTGCTGGTGGTTGGGGATAAGGAAGTGGAGGATGGTCTAATATCCGTGCGGGAGAGATCCAAGGGAGATTTAGGGGCAACTGCCATAGGGGACTTTTTTGAAAGCATTAACAAAGAAATAGCCCAAAAAGAATCCTAAAACTTCAAGTACACTGAAAAAATACTACAGTCCAAAGTTTTTGTCGTAATTTAATTTGTATTTACTATTGACCTGCTAATATTTTATGTGTTAGTATATTAAAAAAGCTTGCTAACAAAAAGTAGAAGCCGTCCGCTTCTCACCTTATGATGCCTTGACTTTGCGGGTTATTGATAAGGTAGAAATTTATTGGTTTCAGTCTGATTAATTCAGAATGCGGATGGATAGCCCATTCGCATTTTTTGTTTTTAGCTTGCATTATATGGAGGTGACATGATATTAGTAAAGATTTGCGAGTCAACGAGGAAATCCGTGTCCGGGAAGTAAGGCTGGTTGGTGATGATGGAGAACAGCTGGGCATTATGCCTGTTAGGGATGCCTTGAGAATAGCACAAGATAAGGGTTTGGATTTGGTAGAAGTAGCGCCTAATGGGAAGCCACCCGTTTGTCGTATTATGGATTACGGAAAATATCGTTTTGAACAAAGCAAAAGGGATAGGGAAGCGCGTAAAAAGCAAAAGGTAATTAATATTAAAGAAGTAAAATTTCGGCTGGCTATTGAAGAACATGATTTCCAGGTTAAAGCCAGAAACGCAATCCGGTTTTTAGAGGCTGGGGACAAGGTAAAGGTTACCATCATGTTCAGGGGTCGGGAGATCTCTCACTCTGA
Source organism: uncultured Moorellales bacterium (assembly GCA_964500905.1). Taxonomy (GTDB): domain Bacteria; phylum Bacillota; class DULZ01; order DULZ01; family DULZ01; genus JBBAFB01. The sequence goes on along the minus strand of CAZCQT010000008.1, from coordinate 15,491 downwards.
GCTGGGGAGAGAGCTATGTCTTAAATTAGCAGAACAATTGTCCGATATAGCAACCGTAGAAAAGCCACCAAAGGTTGAAGGTAGAAATATGACTATGATTCTAGTACCTAAAACTGAAGTTTGAGAGGAGGCAACTATTGATGCCAAAAATGAAAACTCATCGCGGAGCCGCGAAAAGGTTTAAAATTACAGGAACAGGTAAAGTTAAAAGATCTAAGGCTTATAAGAGTCATATACTAGGAAAAAAATCGCAAAAAAGAAAAAGAAACTTGCGTCAAAGTGGTCTGATTAGCCCTGTTGAAGCAAAAAATATCAAAAAATTGATCCCTTACAAATAAATGTTGGATTAAGGTATAAATAAGGAGGTTTTCAAGATGCCAAGGGTTAAAAGGGGCACAGTTGCTCGCAAAAGGCATAAAAAGATATTGAAACTGGCAAAAGGTTATTATGGAGCTAGATCTAAGCTATTTCGCCCTGCTAATCAGCAGGTGCTGAAATCTTTATCATATTCTTATGCTCACCGCAAAAAGAAAAAAGGTGATTTCAGAAAACTATGGATAGCCAGGATTAATGCAGCTGCCAGATTGAATGGTCTTTCCTATAACACTTTTATTGCCGGATTAAAACAAGCAGGTGTTGACGTAAACAGAAAAATGCTGGCAGACTTAGCCGTTAATGATGCGAAAGCTTTCAGCGAGTTAGTAGATATAGCAAAAACTAAATCAAGGGTTTAATTTTAAAAGGTGACTTTAAAGTCACCTTTTTTAGGGTGAGGAAATGATTGTTAAGCTTGAATCGAAAAATAACCAAATATTAAAGCTTATTAGGTCTTTAGACAAGCGAAAATTTCGAGATTTAGAATCCGCCTATGTAGTTGAAGGCAAGATTATTGTATCGGAAGCCCTTAGTTATGCAAAGAATCCCCTATATTTGGTCGTGGCGGATAGTTTTTTAGTTAAAAAGGAAAACAAAGCCTTGGTAGATAAGGCTTTGGAAAGAGGGGTAAAGACTTTTCAAGTAACGGACCCCATTTTTGCAGGTTTGAGTAAAACCGAGGAGCCTCAAGGTGCATTGCTGGTTTTAAAAAAGGATGAGTGCACTTGGGAAGTGATGATGTTAAATGAACAATCTATTGTGGTAATTATTGACGGAATTCAGGATCCGGGTAATTTAGGCACCATTATCAGAACTTCAGCTGCAGCAGGTGCTGATGCAGTGATACTTACCAAAGGCACGGTAGATTTGTATAATGATAAAACCCTTCGTTCTACCATGGGTACTTTTTTTAAAATAAAATTAAAACAAGGGGCTTCCCACAAGGAAATAATATATAATTGTGGCAGGCTAAATCTGCCTTTAGTTATAGCAGATTCTCATGGTGATGTGCCTTACTATTCATGGGATTTTACCCAGGGGATGGCTTTAGCCATTGGCAATGAAGCCCAGGGCCTTAGTGCGGAGCTGTCTTCAATTGCCAAGGCAAAGCTGGTTATCCCAATGCCGGGGAAGACGGAGTCCCTAAATGCTGGGGTAGCGGCGGGTATTTTTTTGTTTGAACGAGTGCGTCAGACTCACTCATAATAAATTTACTCCCACAAGAGGTGAAAGTCGTAGCTTGCCTTTCTTGCTTTATGAAAAAAGGTATGTTATAATCGCTTTAGAATTTCTCCCAAATTTCCTGAAAGGTTGTGGTGTTGGTGTTTTTACCCGCCGATTTTTTGTGGAGGATTTTCGAAAAAACTGGTTCAGTTACTGCCTATATTATGTATCGCCGTTTAATTATGCAATAAGCTAAAGGCTATGATAGGGAGAAGTAATCTGCTCCTTTCTTACTAGGGAGATGATGCCTTGACTGCAAGCATCATTTAAGAAAGACTGATGAAGTTCGCCCAAGAGCTAGGGGTTGAAATTTATAGTAGGCTCTATCGGATATTCCTCGTTATCGGAATCTAAGTTGACCTTTGGTCAATTAGGGTGGTACCACGGAAGGAAGCTTTCGTCCCTTGGGATGAAGGCTTTTATGTATTTTAGGGGGGTTTTTGAATGCTAAAAGAACAACTGGAGAAGATTGCCAGTGAGGCCATTGTAAGCTTCGGCAATGCAAATAGCCCGGAAGAATTGGAAGGGCTGAGAATTAATTATTTAGGCAAAAAAGGGGCCCTAACTCAAATTCTTAGGGGCATGGGGCAGTTGAGTGCAGATGAACGCCCTTTGATTGGCAAGTATGCCAATGAGATTAAGGGAAATTTAGAAGCGGCATTGGAAAATCGTTTTGCCGAACTAAAGGAAGCAATGCAAGAGCTCCAATTAAAGAAAGAAATAATAGATATAACTTTACCCGGTATCAATTTTTTTCAAGGTAGAAAACATCCTTTAACCCAAGTATTGGATGAAATTAAAAACGTTTTTGTCACGATGGGCTTTAGTATAGCAGAAGGCCCGGAAATAGAATTAGATTATTATAACTTTGAGGCTCTTAACATACCAAAAAATCATCCCGCTAGGGATATGCAGGATTCTTTTTATATTTCGGATGAGGTATTACTCAGGACTCATACCTCACCTGTTCAAATCAGGGTATATGAAAAAATGTCTCCAAAACTTCCTGTAAAAATTATTGCACCCGGTAAAGTATTCAGAAGAGATGACGACGCAACTCATTCACCTATGTTCCACCAAGTAGAGGGATTTTTAATTGATGAAAATATTACTTTCGGAGATTTGAAAGGTACTTTACTGGCATTTATTAAAAAAATTTTTGGGGAAGATAGAGAAATACGTTTACGTCCCAGTTATTTTCCTTTTACCGAGCCCAGTGCTGAAGTCGATGTCTCTTGTATGATTTGCAATGGTGTTGGTTGTAGGGTATGCTCCAATACAGGCTGGATAGAGATTTTGGGCTCCGGTATGGTTCATCCAAAGGTGCTGGAGATGACCGGCTATGACCCTGAAAAGGTTACCGGTTTTGCTTTTGGTATGGGGGTAGAAAGAATAGCAATGCTGAAATATGGTATAGATGATCTTAGATTGCTATTTGATAATGATCTGCGTTTTTTAGAGCAGTTTTAATAATTGGGGTATCGGAGGGTAAAGTATGCGAGTTTCATATAATTGGCTTAAGGATTATGTAAATATCAACATTTCTCCCGGTGAATTGGCAGAAAAACTTACAATGAGTGGTTTGGAAGTAGACAGGGTGGAATATTTAGCGGAAGGAATAGAGAATGTAGTTATTGGCAAAATTCTGCAGGTCAAAAACCATCCAAATGCAGAAAAATTACTTGTTTGTTCCGTAGACATAGGCAACAATATATTGCAAATTGTTACGGGTGCACCAAATGTCAAAGAAAATATTTTGGTGCCTGTGGCTTTGGTGGGTGCCTTACTCCCTAATGGAATTAAAATTGAAAAAGCTAATTTTAGAGGGGTTTCTTCTTATGGTATGCTTTGTTCTTCTGGGGAATTGAAACTGGATTTTCATCAAGACCCTGTGGAAGAAACAGGAATACTGGTCCTTCAGGGTGATGCACCTATAGGTGCACAGATTACTGATTATTTTGGGCTTAACGACTATGTTTTTGAAATAGAACTTACTCCTAATAGAGCCGATTGTCTTAGCATGATAAATATAGCAAGGGAAGTTGCTATAATTTGTGAAGAAGAACTAAAATTGCCTGAAATTAACCTTGATATGGCCGGAGAACAATTTCCTTTTACAATAGATATAGAAGAACAACAACTTTGCAATCGTTATATTGCTTTAAAAATTGGCAACATAGAACTTGGTCCCTCACCAAGGTGGATGCAGGAGCGTCTTTTGGCAGGCGGAATGAGGCCAATAAATAATGTGGTTGATGTAACAAATTACGTAATGTTAGAAACAGGACAACCATTACATGCTTTTGATTTTGATAAATTATTAAATAAAAAAATTGTTGTCCGCCGGGCAAGGAAAAATGAAACAATAGTAACCCTGGATGGCAACCTGCGTAAACTGGATCCGGAAATGCTTTTAATTACAGATGGTGGGGGTCCAGTTGCAATAGCGGGTGTTATGGGTGGCTTGGATTCGGAGGTAACCAATCAAACTAAGACCGTTTTGTTGGAATCGGCTCACTTTGATAATATGTCCGTCAGGAAAACAGCCAGAAAACTGGGCTTACGTTCTGAGGCATCTTCTCGCTTTGAAAAAGGAGTCGATAAAGAAGGTGCTTTTTTTGCTGCATGCAGAGCATTGGAAATTTTAAATAAGCTGGCAGTTAATACAACCGGCGGTGGTAAAATAGATATTTATCCCGTTCCCTGGGAGGCTCCCGTTATTGCTTTAAGAACAACTCGTGTAAACAGGATTTTGGGAGTTTCCTTGAGCACTTTAAAAATTAAAGAATTATTGTCAAACCTAAACTTCAAATTAGTTAGTGAAACGGAAGACCGGCTTGGTTACCTTATTCCAAGCTACAGGCAAGATATAACTCGAGAAATAGATTTAATTGAAGAAGTTGCCCGTCTTTACGGATATAACAATATTGAAGCAACACTACCTTACAGTGAAATGAAGCCGGAGCAAAAGACCTCGCTGCAATTATTGGAGGAAGAAATTAAAAATCAGGCCGCAAATTTGGGTTTGACTGAAGTAGTCACTTATAGCTTTATTAACCCTAACTTTTGTGATAGGTTGAATTTACCTCCGGGGAGTCCCTGGGCTAAAACAATAAAAATGGCAAACCCTTTATCCGAGGAACAAAGCGTAATGAGAACAACCTTGATCCCCGGTTTACTTTCAGTTTGCGAAAGAAACTTCAATCGCAGACAAAAGAATTTGGGTATTTTTGAGGTTGGAAGGGCCTATTTCCCTGTTTCAACCGCTGCTTTACCACAAGAAAATCTTTATTTCTCGGCATTGATCAGCGGTAAATTTAATCCCGGTTGGTCTTGGCCTGTTCAAGATTTTGATTTCTATTATTTAAAAGGCATTGTAGAAAAACTAGTGATGGGTTTAATGGGAAAAAACCCGCAGTTTTATGTTTGGGAAGAGGACGGGATTTTTCATCCTGCCAGATCTGCTGTTTTATACATTAGTAACCAAAAAATAGGTATGATAGGTGAGTTGCATCCAACAATTCAAGAGGACTATGGATTTGCACAAAAGATCTATCTTGCCCACCTCGATCTTCAGCAGATGGTTGAACTTGAAAAGGAAAAACAGCATTATCAACCCATTCCAAGATTCCCCAATATTACCCGTGATATGGCTGTTTTACTACCTGAAGAAATTGCTTCTCAAAAGGTGGTGGAGATAATTACCGGGGTTGGAAAAGGTTTGGTTTCTAATTATGAATTGTTTGATGTTTACAGGGGGCCTCAAATTGCCGTAGGGTATAAAAGTCTTGCTTATGGGATTACCTATCAAGGCAAAAGTCGAACTTTGACAGATAAAGAAGTAACCGAATTACATGAAAAGATAAAAGAAACAATTAAAAATGAATTAAAAGCAGAGTTTAGATAATGAGATAACTGCCAATTAGCAGGACTTTTCTTTATTCTAGCGAATGAAAGTATAGGTAACTGGAATAAGGAGGCTAAACTTATGTTATTCGAAAAAAGAGAGAAAAAAAGGATTTCTGTCACAATCTTTGACCAAGAGTATATTGTAAGGAGTCACGAAGATGGAGAATATGTAAATCGTTTGGCTTCACACCTTGATGAAAAAATGAGAGATATCAGAAGAAAAAATCAGGTTTTAAGTCCCTATAAAGTTGCGGTTCTTGCTGCGTTAAATCTAACTGACGAATTGTTTAAAGTCCGAGCTGAACACGAGGAGTTAATAGATTTAATTGAAGAGACAAAAATTCGGTAAAATGATTTAAGCCTTCTAAAACAAAACCTCATTTTTGATGAGGTTTTGTTGATCAACTTAAAGTTAATTGGGCACAATAAGAAAGTGAGCAGCCAACTTAAAAGGACTAAATGATGAACAATGATATAGATATAGAGGGAGAAATGACAAGCAAAGATAAATATTTACGAAAACAGTTGCCGTTTGAATTTTATCAAAGAGATACCATTACTGTGGCCAGGGAATTATTGGGCCAGCTCCTATTTCATCATGATGGCATAAATTTTACCCTAGGCCGCATTGTAGAAACAGAAGCCTATTTAGGCGAGGGGGATTCTGCTTCTCACTCTTTTGGAGGTAGAACGCAAAGATGCCAGACCATGTTTGCCCAAGCCGGAAGAGCATATATATATCAGATTTATGGTATTCATCATTGTTTTAATATTACTACCGAGTTGCCCGGGGTAGGTTCAGCAGTGTTGGTAAGAGCTCTGGAACCTTGGGAGGGTATTGAAGCAATGCAAAAAAGAAGAGGTAGGTATAACCTAAAGGATTTGTGTAGTGGTCCTGCTAAATTAGTACAAGCTTTGGGAATAAAAAAAGAACAGGATGGCTTATCTTTAATTGGGGGAGTTATAGGGGTAAGCAGACATGGTTTGGCAGCAGGTGAGGATATATTTACTACTACCAGAATAGGAATTACAAAAGCAGCGGACTTACCCTTAAGGTTTTATATAAAGGGCAATGAATATATTTCAAAAAAATAAAAAGGAGTGTTGACTAATGAAATTAAAAGAGATTTATGGCTTGGCCATTAAACTGGGTATGGAGAACGATCCCCGTGGCTTAGCTGCGGTTGAAGAGGAGCTAAAGGTAAAAAAAGAAAAATATCAGGAAATGAATGAGCTTAAAAAGCAAGAATATGATTTGGAAAGATTAAATAACCCTTATAGCGATACAAGAATTTTGGCAGGTAATGAGGATCGGACAATTAAAAGAATTTTAGCCGGTATTGATATGGAGGTGGGTGAAATTCTTTTAGCAGATAGGCTGCAAGATATAGATCTTGTTTTAGCTCACCACCCAGAGGGGAAAGCATTAGCTGCTTTGCATGATGTGATGCATTTACAGGAGGATCTACTGGAAATCTTAGGTGTGCCTATTAATGTGGCAGAAAGTATTATGAGCAGTAGAATTAATGAAGTAAAAAGAAGTCTTTCACCTGTAAATCACAATAGGGCTGTTGATGCCGCTCGTTTACTGGATTTAGCTTTTATGTGTGTTCATACCCCTGCTGATAACATGGTAAGTACTTATTTGGCTGAATACTTGGAAGGGAAGGAACCAAAGACAGTAGGTGATTTACTGAAAGCATTAAAGGAAATACCCGAATACGCCGAAGCTGTAAAGGTTAATGCAGGTCCTATGGTTTTTGTGGGTAGTGAAGAAAGAAAATGCGGAAAGATAACAGTTGATATGACAGGGGGAACAAGCGGTGCGGAAGCCTCATTTGAAAAGCTAGCACAAGCCGGTGTTGGAACTATTGTTTCCATGCATATGTCTGAAAAACATCGCAAAGAGGCAGAGAAAGCTCATTTAAATGTGGTAGTTGCGGGGCATATTTCCAGTGATTCTTTGGGTATGAATTTGTTTTTGGATAACATAGAAGCTAACGGCATAGATGTTTTAACCTGTTCCGGCTTAATTAGGGTAAAAAGGTAGGAAGGCCTTTCTGTTTAAAGGTATTTTGTTGGTAATTTATGATGTGGAATGAGAGATGTGAGAAATAAATGCTTCGTTTCAGTACGGAAAAATTGGAATTACCGAAGATATTAAACCGCTTAGAAGAAAAATGCTCCTCCTCACTGGGTAAGGACTGGGTTTCAAACCTGTCTCCTTCCTGCAAATTGGAAGAAGTATTAGTTTGGCAAAAAGAAACAAGCGAAGCTGTTGATTGTCTGCGTTTATATCCCAGTTTTACCTTGGGGGGTATTAGGGACATACGCCTTTATTTATGGAGAATAGACAAAGAAGGGGTTTTAAATCCTGCAGAATTGTTAGAGGTACTAGATACACTGCAAGCTAGCCGAAAGCTTAAAAAATTCTTTACAAATGCCAAGGAAGATTTTGCCCTCCTGAAAAGCATCGGCTCTCAATTGTGGAATCTTGATTTTTTAGAAAAAGAAATTGATAAAGCCATAGGGGAAGATGGAAAAATTAGAGATGATGCCTCGCAAAAATTAGCCGGTATCAGAAAAAAACTCTATATCTTAGAATCAGGTATCAAGAGAAAATTGGAACAGATTATCCGATCAGGGGAATTCCAAAAGGAATTGCAGGAAAACCTAATCACTGTCAGAAACGATCGTTATGTTTTGCCTGTTAAGCAGGAATACAGATCGCGTTTTCCCGGTTTAATTCATGATCAATCAGCCAGTGGTGCAACTTTGTTTATTGAGCCAATGGCTATAGTCGAAATGAATAATGAGCTTAAAAGAGTGCAGTTGGAAGAAAAAAAAGAAATTGAAGCTATCTTGATAGGTTTATCTAAGCAAATATTTGTTGTAAAAGAAGAATTGCAAATGACCTTAGAAGCCCTGGGCCAGTTAGATTTTATTTTTTCCAAAGCCAGGCTCAGTTATGATATGAAAGGTTCAAGCCCCAAGTTTAACAACAATGGCTATATAAAAATTCGGCAAGGCAGGCATCCGCTAATTATTGGTGAGGTGGTGCCCCTTAACCTTGAGTTAGGTAAAAAATTTAATGCACTAATTATTACAGGGCCCAACACCGGTGGAAAAACTGTGGCACTTAAAACAACTGGGCTTTTGTGCCTAATGGCTCAATGCGGACTACATATCCCCGCGGAAACGGAAACAGAATTAGCTGTTTTTAAACAGATTTTTGCTGATATAGGTGATGAGCAAAGTATTGAGCAATCTCTTAGCACCTTTTCCAGTCATATGAAAAATCTAGTGTTTATTGTAGATAATGCGGATTCAGAGAGCTTGATATTGGTTGATGAATTGGGGGCGGGAACTGACCCTATAGAGGGCTCCGCCTTAGCAATGGCTATTCTCAATAAATTGCACCAAGCGGGAGCCAAAATTGTGGCTACAACTCATTATAGTGAGCTTAAGGCCTTTGCTTATAATACAAAAGGGATGGAAAATGCCAGCGTAGAATTTGATCCGGCAAGCTTAAAACCTACTTATAGGCTTTTAATTGGTACCCCTGGCCGTAGCAACGCGTTGGAAATAGCCGGAAGATTAGGTTTAAGTGAACAGGTTGTTAGTTCCGCCAAAAATTATATATCTAAAGACGAGCTTGAAGTTGGGGCATTAATTGAAGAGCTGGAGACACGAAGACAATCTTTGGAAAGCGAACAAGCTAAAATGGAAATATCTCAGATAGAGATACAGCTAATCAGGGAAAAATTAGAGGGAGAGAAGAAAGCTTTATTAATTAAGGAACAGGATATTTTGGAGAAAGCTCAAGTAAAAGCTAAAAAAATTATTGATGAGGCACAGGTAATTACTAAGGCAATAATAGCTGATTTAAAAGATGCTGTAAGGCTTCAAGAGAAAAAAGAACAAGATAAAGCAATTGAAGAAGCAAAACAATTACTCAGAAACCTAAAAGAAAAAAGCAGGGTAATCTTAAAAAATAAAAATGAACAATATGAAAAAAATATCCCACAGGATGTTATTCCCGGTGAAACGGTTTATTTAATTAATTTGAAGCAAAAAGGCAGAGTTCTAACAGCACCCAATAAACAAAATGAAGTACAAGTTCAGGTTGGTATTATGAAAATACTGGTGGCTTTATCTGAATTACGTGTGATGACAGAAAATGCAACAGAGCAGGGTTTCAGCAATATTTCAACGCTAATGATGAATAAAACCAGCAATATCGCATCGGAAATTGATTTAATAGGTTTAACAGTTGAAGAAGCCCTGGAGGTAACAAATAAATATTTAGACGACGCTTTGTTAAGCAACCTTACCACTGTTACCTTAATTCATGGTAAGGGTACAGGTGCTCTTAGATTAGCAGTGCAAGCACTATTGCAGGAACATCCCCATGTTAAAAATTTCAGACTCGGTAGCCACGGGGAAGGCGGTTCCGGTGTTACTATAGTAGAATTAGTAAATTAATTAATTCCAAATCCCTCATTTTCTGTTTTACTTTTAAGGAATCAAAAAAAGACCCTTTTGGGTCTTTTTTTAATTGATAATTACAGATATTTCGTTGGAAGCTGTGCTGATATTGTTTTCATCTATAGCAAAAACCCTGTAGTAATAAGTCTGTCCTTCCTCAACCTTCTTGTCTTCAAAAAAGGATTCGGTAGTGAAACCAATGCTAAATCTCGTGGAGTTATTCTTAGACCACCTTTCAATTGAATAGGAATAATTGTCAGTTTTTCCTTCCGTAGTCCAATTTAGTTTAACTACAACGCCATGATTGCTTTTTGCTATTTCACCATTCAAGTCAGGTGCAGCAGGTGTTGTAGGTTTAGAATTTTCACTGGGAATATCAGACGCGGGGGTACTGTTTTCGTCTGTCTGTTCACCGCCGTTACCGTTTGTCGTGGGAAAATCATCCCAGGGAAATATATGCTCGCCTCCCCCATGTACGGAGCATATCTTTGTTGGCAATTCTAAATTAGCATCCAAAGGAAGATCCTTTTCCAGGTTATAGGGTATGGGCCTCTGCAAGAATAAACCGGTTAAAACCGTGGGGCAATAAGGGCTGGGCAACTCGCCTGTTTCGGCACAAACTTGAGCCTCTACCCAAACTGTTGAAATATCCTGTGGCACATGATCTTTATGAAATAGCTCGGTAGTAATATATTTTTGCGGTGTTAATTCACTTGGAATTAATCCGGATTTTGTATCAATCGATCTCTCCACGATGTTTTCCGGTCTAGTGAAATTAGTTACGGGAACATCTTTTAAGGCAATTTCCATTACTGATTTCCAAATTTGAGCGGGGTAGCGGCCACCATAAATTTGGTTTAAATAATGGTTGCTATCAGTTATATCGTAACCCATCCACACAACTCCCGTATATTCTGGTGTGTAGGCTGCCCACCATGCGTCCTGGTTACCTGATTTATTTTTTAACCCCGGTAAATCCGGCAGTTGTGTAGTTCCGGTTTTACCGGCTACGGGCCTGTTCATTTTTGCTCTTGTTCCAGTACCTGATTCAACAACCGAAATTAACATATCAGTCATTAAATAAGCTGTTTCTTCACTCATTGTCACATGCTGGCGGGGCTTAGCCTGGTATATTATATTTCCTGCATTATCAGTAATCTTTTTTATAGCGTAGGGTTCAATTCTAATACCTTTATTGGCAAAAGCACTATAAGCCGAAGCAACCTCCAATGGCGAAAAACCACGTGTCAGCCCTCCTAAGGAAAGGCTTAAATTTTGGTCATTATCCGTCAAGGGCAGTCCCAGCTTTTTCCCAAACTCAAAACCGGCTTTAACTCCAATCATATCCATTGTTTTCACTGCAGCAATATTTATAGAGTGCTTTACTGCTTCACGCATTGTAACGAGGCCCCTAAAAATTCCGTCATAATTTCTAGGTTCATAAGGAGCCCCAATGCTGGGATATGAAACGGGAACATCATCGAAAACTGTGGCCGGTGAGTAGCCCAGTTCCAAGGCAGGACCATAATCCACTAGTGGTTTAATAACGGAGCCGGGAGATCGTTTCATCTGGGTAGCTCTGTTTAAACCTCTTCTGGTAACATGCTCCCGTCCACCAATTAACCCTAAAACCTCCCCGGTGTGCTGATCTAAAACCACCATCGCACTTTGTATTGGCCGCTCTGTATTGGCTACGGGAAAATTGTCCGGGTTGTTATAGGCATCCTCAATTGCAGTTTGAATAGTAGTGTTCATGGTTGTATAGATATGCAAGCCGGCTCGGTAAAGATCTATCGCATCCATACCAAGACTTTCCAATATTTCCTCGGATTCTTGTATTGCATGATCTATAAAATAGGGAAACTTGTTGGTATATTTTTGCGGTTCATTATTAAGAGTAAATTCTTCTTTTTTTGCTTCTTCGGCCTCTTCCACTGAGATAAATTCGTAACGTGCCATCTGATCCAGGACAATATTACGTCTGGTTGTAGCTTTGTCGACGTTCTTATAGGGATCATAAGTACTGGGTCTTTGAACCACTCCGGCAAGAAATGCACATTCCGCCAAGGTTAGATCCTTTAACTCTTTTCCAAAATATGATTTAGCTGCAGACTGAATCCCCCAGGAGCCATTACCATAGTAAATTAGGTTTAAATACATCTCAAAGATTTCATCTTTGCTGTACATCCTTTCCAATTGAACGGCCATTAAAAGTTCTTGAATTTTTCTCTCAAGTTTTACTTCTCGACTTTCCAAAAAGGCATTATTAGCCAATTGTATAGTAATAGTGCTGGCACCTTGGCTGCCCCAACCATGTTTAATGTTGGCCCAAATTGCACCTGCTAAGCGATAGAGATTAAGACCATTGTGCTCATAGAATTGACGATCTTCAACAGCCAAAAAAGCTTCCTTAATAGTATCAGGTATTTCATTAAAAGATACAGTAACTCTGTTTTCTAAGTAACGGGTAGCAACCTGTTCTCCATTTTGATCATAAAAAAAAGTTGCTAGGTCAGCTTCAATTTTGTCTGGCTGCCACTCAGGCATATTTTTGGCGACTCCGGCAACATAGCCAACACCTGCCCCCACAGCCGCTAAAAAACCTAAAATAACAATTAGTAAAATTAAATGCTTAACATTTAGTTTCCCTGCTTTTTTGCTGCGTTTAATACGCTTATTTTTGTTTTCAGGCAAGGGATAGACCTCCTTTATAAATGCACCTAATTAGTTTGTATAAATTTAATAAGCCGATATTTTTGATTATAACATAATAAGAAGAAAGATAAAATCCTTAACGCTTGCTTGATGTTTAACTTAGGTGCTATAATATTTTTGGATTTATAATAATTTTGACGAAACATATTAAGCGGTTGTTCCATTCTTGGTTTTGTATCAAAATTTTATTAATTTCTAAATTTGTCAGGGGGTTTTTTAGTGTCACTAACAAAAGAAGTAGCTCGACAAATGGAGATTATTCGCAGAGGGGTTGCTGAAATAATTTCTGAAGAAGAGCTTGAGCAAAAGATTGCATCATCTATCGCTAATCAAACACCTTTAAAGGTAAAACTCGGGTTAGATCCCAGTGCTCCCGATATTCACCTTGGACACACAGTTGTTCTACATAAAATGAAACAATTTCAAGACCTTGGTCACAAAATAATTATCATCATAGGTGATTTTACAGGAAGAATTGGTGATCCCAGTGGAAAATCCGAAACAAGAAAACAATTAAGCGAAGAAGAGATTTTGTTAAACTCAAAAACATATCAAGAACAGATTTTTAAAATTTTGGATCAAGAAAAAACCACAATAACATTTAATAGTCAATGGTTGGCTCCTTTAAATTTTCAACAGGTTATTGAATTAGCCGCCAAAACAACAGTAGCCAGAATTTTAGAGAGGGATGACTTTGCTAAAAGATATCAGGAAAATTTGCCCCTTGGCTTACACGAATTTTTTTACCCTTTAATGCAGGCCTATGATTCCGTTAGTTTGGAAGCGGATGTAGAGTTGGGGGGGACAGATCAGAAGTTTAACTTACTAATGGGAAGAACTTTACAAAGAGAATACGGCCAAAAGCCGCAGATAGCCATTACCATGCCAATTTTAGAGGGCTTGGATGGTGTTCAAAAAATGAGTAAAAGTTTAGGAAACTACATTGGAATTAGTGAAGAGCCAAAAGAAATGTATGGCAAAACAATGTCAATAGCAGATGATTTAATGTTACGATATTTTGAATTGGTTACAACCATTACAATTGCTGAGCTTGCAGAAATGAAAGAAGGACTAGAAAAGGGGAGAATTCATCCTAGGGATTTAAAAATGCACTTAGCAAGAGAAATTGTCACCTTTTACCACGGAGAGAAAGCCGCGATGGAATCAGAAAATAATTTTAAAAAAGTGTTCCAACGGGGAGAACTACCTTTAGAAATTCCTTTATTTGAGCTTGATTTTAATGAATTGGAAGAAGGGCAAATATGGTTGCCAAAACTTTTGGTTCTTACTGGCTTGCTTACTAGTACCAGCGAGGCTAGAAGGCAGATAATGCAGGGTGCAGTTAAGGTAGATGAAGAAAAAATTGTTGATCCTAAACTATCAATAAAACCCAAGGCAGGCATGATTATTCAAGTGGGCAAAAGAAAGTACATCCAAATAAAATAAATATTTAAAAACCATGTGCCACCCCTTTTCTTTTGGAACATAGTCATCACAGAGGCATATACTGTTATAGTGTAGTTATTTCCGAGAGGGTTTCGGGGTGGTTTTAGTGTTTAGACGCCGTTCTACCAAAATTAAAGCGATACTGTTTATTATAATTTTAATATTTCTAATGCTATTAGGTTTAACAGAACGCTCCTTAAGAAAAACTATTGGGATTTTGGCGGAAACCCAGGCTACATGGTTTGCTGCAAATGCTATTAACACCGCTGTATTAGAAAAAATAGCAGCTAATGTAAACTATGGGGATTTAATAGAAACCGAACGCGATTACAAAAACCAAATAGTTTTTATGCAAATTAATACTATGCTACTGAATGGAATAAAATCCGGTGCTGCTATAGAAATACAAAAAACCCTACAGGATCTTAAAAAGATTCCCTTAAGCATCCCTTTTGGTCAAATATTTGGCTTGAGGCTGTTTGCTAACTTAGGGCCAAATATTAGATTAACAATTGTGCCTGTTGGTGTAATTAATGTAGATATTATTGATTCATTTGAAGCGGCAGGCATCAACCAAACTCGTCACCGAGTTTATTTGCTTGCTGAAAGCGAAGTAAAAGTAGTGTTTCCATTGATTGAGAGCACAGTGCTTGTAGCTACACAGATTCCAATTGCAGATGCAATTATAGTAGGACCGGTGCCGCAGTTTTATTTAAGTAGTTCCCTGCCGAAATAATTTTTATTTTAGATTATGAAAGGTTTTGTTTTTATAACTTGTTGCCCGATTTTGCTCATGCACTAGGGCATAAAAGTGAAACGGCAGGATGAAAAAGTAAAAAAATTTATTATTGACACCCCAAATAAAACATGTTAAGATAATGTTTGTCGTCAGAACCAAACCCCGACGATATTGGTCTTTGAAAACTAAACAGTGGAAACAAAGCACATGCCAAAACGAAACAAAAAGTTGGAACTCGTTTTAAAAAAAAGAGCCAAATAAACCAAAGTAGAAAACTGAACTAGCAAAAGCTAGCTTAGATAAAATTTTACGGAGAGTTTGATCCTGGCTCAGGACGAACGCTGGCGGCGTGCCTAACACATGCAAGTCGAACGGTTCAAGAAGCAAGAGACCAGAGGCAAGAAGCAAGAAGAGGAGAAATTCGCAAGAGCGAATTTCAACAAAAGATCTTGCATCCTGTTTCCGGCCTCTTGCCTCTTGGATAGTGGCGGACGGGTGAGTAACGCGTGAACAATCTGCCTAAAAGACCGGGATAACCTGGGGAAACCGAGGCTAATACCGGATAAGCTCCCACCAAGGCATCTTGGAGAGAGAA